>NZ_JBSFBZ010000016.1:0-113187 GCF_053593195.1 Saccharopolyspora sp. NPDC002376 | reverse complement strand
CCCTACGCCCTGGCCGCGGCCAACAGGACGATGGACATCATGGCGAGCGAGGACGTGTTCGGCACGCTCTACGCGCGGGGAGAGCGAATGCGCACTCGCGGCGGCCACCGCCCCGCACCGGGGCGACTACCGGCACCGACTCGAAACCGCGCTCGCCGAGCTCGTCGCCGCCCGCGCGCCCTTCACCGCTGACGACATCCGCGCCGCAGCAGGTGAACCCGATGGTGAACGGCCGAACCTGCTGCCGTCGGTGATCGGCGTTGCTGCCGCGCAGCGCGTGATCGTGCCCGCTGGGGAGTACCGCAGCTGCCGCCGGGAACGCCGGGCGTCCCGCAATCGCGTGTGGATCGCATGCCCGCAGGACGGGGGTGCAGCGTGAGCGAGCACGACGCGCCGCTGAACCCGGTGCAGATCGAGCAGAACATCCGCGCGTGCGCCGAGCGGATCCACAAGGGCGTCACGGTCACCACTGACGCCGAGCGCGAAGCGAAGCGGCTGCGACGGGAGTACGACGCCGCGCACTCGCGCGCCTACCTCGCGCACGAGGGCCCGGCGCACGAGAAGAAGTACGCCGCCGAGCTCGCCACCCAAGACGAGCGGGAAGCGGCGGAGACCGCCGAAATCGCGCAGCGGTACGCCGAGCGCACCGCCCGCGCCGTCGAGGCCGAGCTACGCGCCTGGCAGTCCGTCGGCGCATCCGTGCGGCTCATGTACGGCGTCGAGACCGGGGTAGGCCGGTGAGCACGAAGCCCACCGAGCGCACTCGCGCCGTCGTCAAGCACCGCGCCGAACGGGGCGGCTGGCCGCTCTGCGAACGCTGCGGATCCGCCCTCGGCACCAACATCCACCACCGGCGCCCCCGCGGCGCTGGCGGCAGCAAGGACCCGGCCACGAACCTGCCGTCGAACCTCTTGCTGCTGTGCGGTTCCGGCACCACCGGATGCCACGGGTGGATCGAGTCCAACCGCGCCATCGCCTACCAGCACGGTTGGCTCCTGCGCTCATGGCAAATCCCGCTCGACACCCCGGTGCGGATCCATGACCGCGGCCTGGTGCTGCTCGACGACATCGGCGGCATGACCCCAGCCCTGCCGCTCGGGGACGCGGCGTGAACCCCCGGACACGGCCGATCACCGAGCGGGCGCGCTACCGGGCGTGCCTGCTCGGCGAGCAGCCCGCCGAAGTACTCGACACCGCCGGCCGCGAGCGCCTGGTGGCCGAGCTCCACGACCTCGGCTGGACCGATCCCCAGATCGCCGCCCACTGCCGCATGACCACCTACACCACCGCGCGCATCCGCGACCGCCTGCGGCTCGCGCCGAACCACCAAGGAACACGGAATGACCTGGTTCAAAGTGGACGACACGCTTCACTCACACACGAAGTCCATGCGCGCGGGCGAGGCCGCGATGGGGCTGTGGGTGCTGGCCGGGTCGTGGGCGAGTAACCAGCTCACCGACGGGTGGGTGCCCGCCTACGTGGCGCGCCGACTCAGCCCGCACGCCGACGACCTCGCCGCGACGCTCGTGCGCGTCGGCCTGTGGATCCCCGATGAGCATGACGGCGAACCGGGGTGGTGGTTCCACGCGTGGGGCGAGTACCAGCCCTCACGCGAGGATGTGGAGACCAAGCGCGCAGATGCCCGCGAGCGGATGCGCAAGATCCGCGCCCGCGGCACCACCCGCCGAGCCGAGACCGCCGAGGACAGTTCGCCCGATGTTCGCGCGAACAATGCGGATGTTCGCGCGAACGAACCGCGAACGAACACGGAACGTTCGCAGCACGTTCGCGACCCCCGACCCGACCCGTCCCGTCCCGAAGTTCCTTCTACCGAAGGAACTTCCGGGGAGACGCGCAAGCGCGCCCCCGGACGCGCTACGCGCATCCCCGACGACTTCGACGTGACCCCCGAGATGGTCGCGTGGGCCCGCGAACACACCCCGCTCGTCGGCCGGACCGAGACCGACAAGTTCGTCGACTACTGGCGAGCGAAGTCCGGGCAGGGTGCGACGAAACGCGATTGGGTCGCGACGTGGCGCAACTGGATGCGACGCGCTCAGGAGGACGCAGAGCGCCGCACACCCGCCCGCACAGGGCAAACCACCAAGATGGACCGAATCGACGCCCTAGACGCGTTCCTGGTGCCGGATGAGCCACACCTGCGCGCGCTGCCGGGCGGTGCCGCATGAGCCTCACGCAGAACGAGGTAGTGGGCGTGCTCAAGGTCGCCACCGCCTACGACGGCCGCCAGCGCGGCGAGGCCGACGTGATCGCGTGGATGGACTCCGCTGCCCGCGCCGACTGGACCTACCCCGAGGCGCTGGAAGGCGTGAAGGACCACTTCGCGTTCGACGGCGGGTTTCTCGGCCCCGCGGTGGTGACCAAGCGGATCCAGGCCCGCCGCGATGCCGCCGAGCGCGCCCGGCTCGCCGAGCTCGGCGCAGCCAAGCGCGCCGAGCTCGAATCCGGCGACGCGGACCACACCGCCGACCCCGACCGGGTCCGGTCCGTTGTCGAGGCCGTCGCCGATCGCCTCGGCTGGCAGCGCAAGCCCAAGCGGACCCACGCGGCGCTCACCGTCGCCTGCCCCCACTGCCAGGCCGCCCCCGGCCGCCCCTGCGCCCGCGTCATCCGCCGCGGCCACCGCGCAGGCGAATTCGTGCCCCTGTCCACCGTCCACGACTCGCGCGTGGGCGCCTTCCAGAACGGAGACCACTGACCGTGTCCCTACCCAAGATCAACGGCGACGTCGCCCGGCTGTGGGCCGACCCCGAACTGCGCTGGACACCGAGCGGCAAGGCCGTGGTGACCGTGCCGCTGGTGTTCAACAAGCGCAAGCGCACCGACGCCGGGGAATGGGAGGACGCCAGCTCGATGTTCGTCCGAGCACAGGCGTGGGAGCAGTTCGCGGAGAACATCGCCGAGTCGCTGTCCAAGGGCGACGAGGTGATCGTGTCCGGTGAGCTGTCGGTGCGCGACTACGACCGCAAGGACGGCAGCAAGGGCCAGTCCATCGAGCTCGCCCTGTTCGCGATCGGCCCGAACCTCAAGCGCCACCAGGCCAAGACGTTGCGCATCGACCGCCAAGACGCGCCCGAGTCCACACCCACCGGCGACCCATGGGGAAGCGCGCCCCGCGGCGGCAACTTCGCCGACGAACCCCCGTTCTGATCCCGATTCCCGGCCCCAGATTCGCCGCACAGGCCCGAAACCCGAACCGGAGTATCGATGGATCCCCGAACCGCCGCAGACGACGTACCGCGGTGCGACGCATGCCGCGAACCCGTCATCTACGCCATCGTGGCCGGCGCCGCCACCGCATTCGACCGCAACAGCGAACACACCGGCGACCACACCATGCACGTCGATCCCCGTACTCGACGCCGCATCGCCGTCAAGCTCCGCACCAACCAAACCCCGGGCGCCCGCCGCGCCGGACAGCAGCTCTACCAACTCCACCGCCGCAGCTGCACCAAGGCCCTGTCCGGCAGGGGCGGTGCTCGATGACCACGATCGACCTGCAAACCGAGCCCTGCATCCTCGACCGCTGCCAGCGCACCGCCGAGCCCGGCCGCTACACATGCGAGCCCTGCGCCGAGCGGATGCGCAGGTGGCTCCGCGAGATCGACGACTACGCCGCCACCCTCACCGCCGCACCCGGCCGCGGTGCCAACACCGGCCGGCGGTCCCCCGGCTACGGCAGCAGGCCACCCGCGAACCTCGACGTAATCGCCGCACTCGACCCCCGCAGCGTCGCGCACGCGATCGGCCCCGACGACGCCGACGGCGCCACCCGATCCATCATCGGCACCGTGAACCGCTTGTGCGGCTGGGTGCATTCCGAGCTGCGGAGGCTCGACGCCGACCACCATGCGCCGCCCCGGGAATTGACGATCACCAGGGGCACCGGGTGGCTGCGCGGATACATCGACTGGTGCACCCGGCAGGTTTGGGCCGATGACCTCGCCGATGACGTCCGCGAGCTGCACGCCCAGGTGCAACGGCTCGCCGGAAACTCGACCCGGCCGCTCGCCCCGTGCTGGGACTGCGGCGGCCCGCTGTGGCCGGTCGGCGATACCGACACGCTCGCAGTGCGCTGCGGAGACTGCGGCAACTCCTACGATGGGCTCGACCTGTTGAACATCGGGCAGCGGCTCGCGTTCGAGATGATGGGGGCAGCGTGACCACGGACCAGCAGCGCGCGCAATACCGCGCCGAGCAGAACCTCATCACCAAGGCCGCCGAGGAGCTCCGCCAGCAATCCCGCCAGCAGCAGGCCGAAAGCCAGGTCGGCCGAGCCCCCGTCGTACCCGCCGATCGGTACGTGTTCGTTGGGCTGCTCGACGAGCTCGCGCTCGCCGCCGGCCGCGGTCAACTCCCCGACGGAGTCCGCCGGGCCAGCCTGGAGCTCTGCGAGGTCATGCTCGCCGACGCCGCCACGTTCGCCGATCGCATGGCCGCCAGCATGGAAGCGGCGAAGGAAACCGAAGCCCGGTTCTGGCAGCGCATGACCGAGCTCGGCATCCCCGAGGCGCAGGCATGGCAGGCCGTTCGCGCTGTACTCACCGAGATCCAGGACGGCGCGGGCCACACCGACCCGTGGACGGTCGCAGCCGACCGCCTCGCCGCCAAGCATCCTGACAACCGCTAGGAACGGACGTCATGACCGACCACGGGGAAACCGAATGAGCCGGTACGCGCCGATCGTCCATTACACCGACCGCAGCGCCCTGGTCGACCGTGCCACCCTTGCGCGGCTACTCGGCCGCTCCGTGCACACCATCCGCGCCGCCTGCACAGTGGCTGACCGCAGCAAGGACGGTCGGCCGCTGTACGACGCAAAGGCGTGCGCCGAACAGCTCGCGAGGGTCGCCACGCGGAACCGTCAACCCAAGTTGACCATCGTCGGCTGAGCGTGCTTAAATCACCCTGCAGCGGGGAGAAGTGTGTCCAGATCCGCCAGTTTGGCCGATGATCCGGTTATCTCGGCGACGCTTCCTCACTGGTTCCCCGGCTGGAGCCCCTGATCGGCGGGGAGATGCGCGGTTCGAATCCCGCACAGATGACCACAATGGACAGAGCGGGCGCACGACGTTTCACCACGTCAAAACAGCCTAACTAGTCAAGCCGCCTATCGCGGTAAACATGGAACCGAGTACAGTACCTCGGTGAGGCGGGGTCGGGGATAACTTAACTCTGAACGATTCCGCCAGCCGCGACGGCCAAGCCGAGGCGCTGGTAACGCCTTGGGCCGACTTGGCCGCCGCGTGGGAGGGGCTGTCAGGCCAGCGGCAACATGCCCTGGCCTGCCAGCATCAACCCGTGCGCCAGCGTCGCGATCGTCACGATCAGCAAACGCATCGTGCGGTGCCATTCGGCACAGCAGCAGGGTTGTTGCTTCACACGTCCCACCCCCTTTCTTTCCGATCGGGAGCAGTGCGAGCAGGCTACCGGAAGACGATCAGGCCGCGACGAGCGGCACCCGTTTGACCTGCTGTTACATGACATCGGGAAAACCATTCCGAGTTTCCAGGATCGGACTCGGACGTTGAAGATGTCGGGGAGGTGACCACGTGGCCGCCTCCCCTATCACAGACGCGGACCGAGAGCGCGTGCGCGAACTGCACACGCAGGGCAAGACCCGCAACCACATCGCATCCGAGATCGGTCGATCGCCCTCGACCGTGTCCAAGATCGCCCGCGAGCTCGGGCTGTCCTTCGACCGCTCACACCCAAGAAGTGCCGATGGCCCCGGTCGAAACCGGGGCCATTGTCGTAGCTCGCTACTTCGCCAATGCGGTTAGCGCTTCTTCGAGCTTCGCTCGCTGATCTTCCGGCGTGCGCGCCGCGGCGTACTGCAACACCACTGCACCACGTCGGAACGCATCCTCGCCGAACTGGTCCGCGATCTTGGTAGCCGCAGCCTCATCCGGGAACGACATGACGGTGACCGCATCCGTCGTGACCATCTGGGCGCAGCCGAGCCGCTCGCAGTTCCCGCTCGTGTTGTCCCGTGGGTTCGGCACCGCCAGGCCGTCACGCTGGAACGCCTCGACCACCTGTTGCGCCGTCGGCGCCTCGCTCGCCGAGCCGCCACCGCACGCCGACACACCTGCCAGGCACGCGCCCACCAGAGCAGCGGACCACCACCGCATCATCGATTCCTCTCGGTCATTCGGGGTAGCAGAGCGCTACCCCCTCGACCCGTACATCGTCGACCGGACCCGATCGGGCATCCGGCAAACGGGTGAACCCATGCCAACAGCACCACCCACCAGATGCAGCGCGGCCGGATGCACCGAGCTCACCACCACCGGCCGATGCGACGAGCACAAGCGCAAGCCGTGGCAGCGGCGCAGCCGACACCAGCCCCGCGGCCGACTCGCTCGCCGCGATATCGCGTTCAAGGCCGAGCACTTGCGCCGCGAACCGAACTGCCGCAGTTGCGGCCGGCCAGCCGAACAGGTCGACCACATCCGACCCCTGAGTCAGGGCGGCGCGATGTTCGACCACGCCAACGCGCAATCGCTGTGCGCCACGTGCCACGACCATAAGACCCGAGCGGAGAATGCCGCACGGCAACGCAGGAATGACTAGGCTCTTCCCATGAGCGAGCGGGCGTACTTCGAGGGCGGCCCCTACGACGGCCAGTGCCGAGACTTGGCGGAGTTGCCGCCCAGGCTGCGCATCGCGGCCGAAGGCGGCCAGATCCACCAGTACGAACGAGCACGACTCACCGATCCCACCGCCGCGTTCCAGCAAGGCATCACCGCCGCGTACCACTTCCACGCCACCGAGCCCGGGCCCTACCAGGGGTAGGGGAGTTCAGATCACGGCGTCTGCCAGGCAGGCAGGGCGCCGCCGGAGGCTTCCTTTTCGCGTCTCAGAATCCGCAACCGGGGGGGGTAACGGCGAAGCCTGCTTTTCGATATGCGGGTGGCCGGGCGACACGGGAGGCGAACGATGGTCACTGTACGGTGGCGACTCGACGAGGACTTGCGCAAAGTTGAAGCGCTGTTCGTCGAGGCGGGATGGGACGCCAGGAGCGCGCGTTCCAAATACCCATGTCTCGTTGCCGAAGGAGTCGACGGCGGTATCGACGGTTTCGTACAGGGATTGCTTGACGGATATCCACCGGACGGCCGGATCTTCAACGAGTACTTCGGACCGTTCGAGCAGGTCGACCCGCCACACTGCAAGATCGATTGGATCTGCGTATCCAAGCGGGCTCGCCGAACGGGCGTTGGTCGCAGTCTGCTGCATCGGTTCGCAATGGAGGCGTCCGAGCGTGGATGTTCGCACGTCGCATTGAGAGCGGATGAATCCTCGGATGCTGGTGGGCGCTTGGCGTTCTTCGAGAAGTTCGGGTTTTACCCCTTGGACCCACAACAGCCGGAGCATCTCCAAGGCGTCGATTTGGCGACCCTGATCAAGCTCACCGCGTAGCCGGTAACCGGCGGGAGCAGGAGGTGATCCGATGCCCAGGGTCGCCCAGCCCGCAGCGTTGAAGCTGCTGCACGGTCGCGGGAACGGCACGGACTCAGGCGGCCGGAAGGTCGCTACGGGCCCCGGTTTCCGCCGGATCGCTCCCGAGGCCCCCGAGTGGTTGTCGGCCGAGGCCGCCGCGGAGTGGGGGCGGGTGGTGCCGGGGTTGCAGCGGCTCGACATCCTCAAGGAAGAGGATCGGGCGGTGCTGGCTGCGTACTGCGAGACGTGGGCGCGGTTCGTGGAGGCGACCCGGGACGTGCAGATCAACGGGTTGACGATCGTGAACCGGTCGACTCGCAAGGACGGCACCGAATCCGAATGGACCACCACGAACCCGGCGGTGGGGATCGCGAAAGCGGCTGGGACGGAACTGCGTGCGTTCGCGGCGCACTTCGGGCTGACACCGTCGACCGAGGCCGCCCTGTCCAAGGGGGGTTCGGGTGGCGACGAAGAGGACGACAACCCGTTCTGACCCGCAGCTGCCCGACGACGCCGAGCTGGAACGCCTGAAGCTCTCGCCCGAGGTCGCGTGGTACCTGGCCGAACGCGGCATCCCGTTGCCTGACTGCCCGCCGCTGGTCAAGACCCCCGAGCCTCGCGATGTGCCGGGCGCAGTGTTCGACCCCGAGCGCGTCGACCGCGTGCTGCACTCGTTCTCGTTGTTGCGGCACACGCAAGGCCAGTGGGCGGGACGCTCGCTGCGGCCGGATCCGTGGCAGATCGCCTACGTCCTGGCGCCGGTGTTCGGGTGGGTGCGCCACGATGACGCGGCCGGCGGGTACGTGCGGATCATCAACAACCTGTATGTCGACGTGCCGCGTAAGAACGGCAAGTCGACGCTCTCGGGTGGGATCGCGATCTACCTGGCGTGCGCGGACGGGGAGCCCGGCGCCCAGGTGGTGACCGCGGCGAGCTCGGAACGGCAGGCTGGTTTCGTGTTCGGCCCGATCAAGACCCTGGCCGAGAAGTCCCCGGCGCTCAAGGGCCGAGTGCGGGCGCACCAGAAGCGGGTCGTGCACCCGAAGTCCGGCAGCTACATCGAGGTCGTCAGCAGCGCGGCGGACGCCCAGCACGGCGCGAACCTGCACTGCGGGATCGTCGACGAGCTGCACGTGCACAAGACGCCGGACTTGGTCGAGACGATCGAGACCGGGACCGGATCGCGCACGCAACCGTTGATCGTCATCATCACCACCGCGGACTCAGGACGCCGCGGCACGATCTACGACCGCAAGCGCCGCCGGATCGAGCAGCTGGCCGCCAGGGTGCTCACCGACCCGACCACCTACGGCGTGGTGTGGGCCGCCGAGCCCACCGACGACCCGTTCACCGAATCCACGTGGCGCAAGGCCAACCCCGGATTCGGGGTGAGCCCGACGCGCGCGTACCTGGCTCGCGCCGCGGCTGAGGCGCAGCAATCCTCCGCCGACCTGGCGAAATTCCTGCGCCTACACTGCGGTCTCCGCACGAAGCAGGAAACCCGGTTCCTCACGCTCGACAGCTGGGACCGCAACGCCTCGATCGTCGACGAGACCCGGTTGGCCGGCCGCGAAGCGTATGGCGGGCTCGACCTCGCCTCGACGAGCGACCTGTGCGCGCTGGTGTGGCTGTTCCCCGATGACGTCCGGGGCGGCTACGACGCGCTGCTGCGGCTGTGGACGCCCGAGGCGAACATGTCTGCCCTCGACAAGCGCACCGCCGGTGAGGCGAGCGTGTGGGCCCGGCAAGGGCTGTTGATGGTGACGCCGGGCAACGTGGCCGACTACGACTGGATCAAGTTGCAGATCGAGCGCGACATGGACGCCTTCGACGTCCGGTCGATCGGGTTCGACCCGTGGAACGCCACCCAGCTCACCAACGACTTGACCGAGCAGGGCGCGCCGCTGGTGAAGGTCCGGCAGGGATTCGTGACCTTGTCGCCGCCGCTGAAGGACCTACAGCGGTTGTTGTTGGCTGGCACCGAGGAACGCCCGTTGCTGCGGCATGGCGGAAATCCGGCGTGGCGGTGGCAGGTCGACAACCTCGCCGTGACGACCGATCCGGCCGGGAACGTGAAGCCGGACAAGGCCAACAGCGGCGACAAGATCGACGGCGTGGCCGCTCTGGTCAACGCCCTGTCCGAGGCCATGACCCGCAAGCCGGTGGCGCGCTCCGCCTACGAGGACGACGACGCCGAGCTGATCATCATCTGAACAGGAGGCCGTGATGCGCGAGTACCGACGGCACCTCGGCCGCCGCGTGCTGCTGCACCTGGACGGCGCGACCCTCGATGGTGTCCTGGTGCGCGCCGACCGCGACACCGTGGCACTGCGCGAAGCCCGCATGCTGTCCGCGTTGGAGCCGTCCGATATGGACGGCGAGCTCATCGTGGAACGCGTCGCGCTGGTGTGGATGCAGGTGGTGTGACGTGGCCGTGTTCTCCTCCGGCGGCGTACTCGCCGGAACTGTGTTCCCGTCGCTGTCCACGCCGTGGCAGGTCGACGGCACTGTGATCGTCCCCGATCCCGGTACCCCCTTGGTGGAGGCTGCCAGTGACGCCCCCGGTGTGTGGCGTACGCAGCCGTCGGTGCGGAAGGTCGTTGACTTCATCGCGCGCAACGTGGCGAGCGTGCCGTTGCACGTGTTCGAGCGGCGCGATGACAACGACCGGCCCCGCGTCACTGACCACCCGTTGGCCCGGCTGTTGGCCGAGCCCGCACCCGGCGTCACACCGTTCCGGTTCTGGCACGGCATCGTCGTTGACTTCCTGCTGCATGACCGGTGGTGCGCCCAGCTGCTCCCGAACGCCGACACTCTCTCGGGGTACGAGCTGCGGCGCATCCCCGCGTCACGCATGCGGTTGCTCGACGACGGGTGGGGCCGCGTGGCCGCGGTGCACATCGTCGACCCCGACGGCCAGGCCACCGAGCACGATCCCGCCGGGTTCGTGTTCGACCACGGCTGGGGCGGCGCCAATGGGGTGCCGCCGATCGAGACGCTGTCGGCGATTCTCGCCGAGTCCGCCGAGGCCGTGGCCTACCGGCGCGGAGTCTGGCGCAACGGCGCGCGGGTGCCGATGGTGATCGAGCGCCCGGTCGATGCCCCGGCGTGGTCGGAGTCGAGCCGGAACCGGTTCGTGGAGATGTGGCGCCGGTTCACCCGCGGCGGCGGCCAGGAGGGCGGAACGCCGCTGCTGGAAGACGGCATGACCGTCAAGGAAATCAACGCGTTCACCCCGAAGGACACCCAGGACATCGAGGGCCGGCGCCTCACCGACGCCGAAGTGGCATCCGCCTACCACATCGCGCCCGAGCTGGTGGGCGCCCGCGAGGGCACCTACTCGAACATCGAGGCATACCGCCAGATGCTCTACCGAGACAACCTCGGGCCCTGGTTGACGCAGATCGAGCAGACGTGCAACGCGCTGCTCGCCTCGCAGCTCGACCGCGCCGGCGGGCTCTATGTCGAGGCCAACGTGGAAGCGAAGTTGCGCGGGTCGTTCGAGGAACAGGCCCGCATCTTGCAGGCGTCGACCGGTGCCCCGTGGTTGACCCGCAACGAAGCCCGAGCACGGGCGAACCTGCCCGCGATCGAAGGCGGCGACGAGCTGATCACGCCGCTGAACGTCACCGAGGGCGGATTGGCGTCCCCACAGGACACCGCGCCGGATCCGGAAGGGGCGTGACGTGCTCGACCCTGGCATCGCAGAACGGTTTTGGGAAAAGGTTGCTCAAGTCGGCGATTGCTGGCAATGGACGGCTGCGCGTACAGGTGGATACGGCGTGTTCAACATCGGTGCAGGTGTCACACGCCGTGCCCATCGCTTGGCCTACGAAGAAATGATCGGCGAGATACCAGAGGGTTTGGACCTCGACCACCTGTGCCGAAACAGAGCGTGCGTCAACCCAAACCACCTGGAACCTGTCACTAGGCGAGTGAATCTCTTGCGTGGCAAGACAATCGTCGCCCGAGAGGCGACCAAGACTCACTGCGTCGCTGGCCATGAATTCAACAATGCCAACACCTACGTGACGTCGACTGGTTGGCGGAAATGCAGGCCCTGCGATCGCCGACGCCAACGCGACTTTCGCGCCCGGAAAGGAGCGGCCACGTGAACGTGAAGTCTGCCATGTGCAAGGTCAAGGCGGCTGGTGAAGCGGATGGCCTGGAACCTGGCCAGTACCGGGCCCTGGTTTCCGTGTTCGGCAACACCGACTCGGTCGGCGACGTCGTCATGCCCGGCGCATTCACCGACACACTCGCGGAATGGGAGGCCAAGGGCGACCCGATCCCCGTGGTGTGGTCGCACGACTGGTCCGATCCGTTCTCGCACATCGGCCACGTGGTCAAAGCGGAGGAAACCGCCGACGGTTTGGTGATCACTGGGCAGCTCGACTTGGACAACCCCAAGGCCGAGCAGGTTTACCGGCTACTGAAGGGCCGTCGAGTTACGCAGCACTCGTTCGCCTACGACATCGTCGACGGCGCCCCCGCCGAACGGGACGGGGAGCACGTCTACGAGCTGCGCAAGCTGCGCGTGCACGAAGTCGGGCCGTGCCTGATCGGCGCGAACCAGGAAACCCAGTTGCTCGCGGCCAAGGCCCGCCACCTCGTCGACGGCGCGAAGGCCGGGCGGGTGCTCTCGGCGAAGAACTACGAGTCGTTGCGCGCCGCGTACGAGCAGATCGGCGAAGTCCTCACCGCTGCCGACCAGGTGCCCGACGAGGGCACCGAGAAGACCGCCGCACCGACCGGTGTGGACATCCCCGAGCAGGACGCCGGCCAGTCCGAGCCCGCCGCCGCCAGCGACCCGACCAGGTCGCCCGCGAAGTCGGCCAGCCCGAGGCCCGCCCAGGTGGCCGCTTGGTCGCAACTCCATTCGCTACTGACGGGAGACCGTAATGCCGACGCTGCGTGAGCAGTACCAGGCGACCCTGTCGCGGGCGGCCGAGCTGGCCAAGACCGCGACCGACGAGGGCCGCGACTTCACCGACGACGAGATCACCGAGATCACCGACCTGAAGACCAAGGCCGACGAACTCGGCGCCAAGGTCAAGGCCGCCGACGACGCACAGGCCGCCGCCGCTGAGCTGGCGGGCAAGTCCGCTGCCCCGGTCGCATTCACCTCGACCCGCGACCGTGCCGAGGACGCCGACGCCGAGACGTTCGGCGATGCGTTCGTGAAGTCCGCTGCCTACCAGGCTTTCCGCAAGGAACACCCCGCCGGCGTGGGCCAGGGGACTCCGGTCAACATCGGGCGGGTCAAGGTCGGATCTCTGCCGGAGTGGTTCGCTCGCCGCAAGGCAACCTTGGACACCTCGGTCGGCCGCATTCAGCCGGTGCGGATGCCGACCGTGGACATGGTCGACCGGGACCGGCTGACGCTGCTCGACTTGGTCTCGCGGGGTCGCACCGATGGCAACTTCGAGTACGTGCAGATCACCGGCGTCACCCGCAACGCGGCGATCGTCGCGGAGGGCGGCCTCAAGCCGACCAGCGACATGAGCACCGATATCGCTGACGCCAAGGTCTACACCTACGCCGACGGCTACGACGTCACCAACCAGCTGCTCGCCGACGCTCCGGCGTTCGCCAGCTACATGAACAACGAGCTGTCCTACTCGCTGGACAACGTCGTGGAAGAGAAGCTGCTCAACGGCACCGGCACCAACGGTGAGCCGCGGGGCCTGCTGAACACCACCGGCGTGCAGCAGCAGGCCTACACCGCCGGCGCCGACCCGATCGCCACGGCCAAGGCTCTCATCCCGGCAATCCGCAAGGCGATCACCAAGGTCACCCGCCTACCCGGCGGACAGGTAACCGCGGTACTGATGTCCCCGGAGGACGACGAGGCGTTCGACCTGCTCCAGGACGCCAACGAGCGGTACTACTCCGGTGGCCCGTTCAGCACCGGCCCGGCAACGATCTGGGGACGCCCCCGGGCGACCTCCGAGCGCATCGCGCCCGGAACGATCATCCTTGGTGACTTCCGGCAGATCGCGCTGCTGGACCGCGAGGGCTTGAGCGTGTTGGCGTTCAACCAGCACAAGGACTACGCGCAGCGGAACATGACCTACGTCCGGGCGGAACTCCGTGCGGCGCAGGTCATTTGGAAGCCCAACCGCTTGGTCGTGGTCAAGGCCGGCACCGGCGCCTGATGGACGCTGAGCACCGCATGGTGACCGTGAACGGCATCCGCTACCGGATCGACGACGCCCAGCGTCTCGGCCTGGTGGCGGATGTCGCGCCCGCCGACACGGACACCGCGGAGACCCAGGTGGACACCAGCGGAACCAAGTCCGAGAAGCCCGTGCGCCACAAGGCGCGCCGACCGGCTAGGGGTGCGCATGGCGGAAACGACGACGCCACTGGCTGACCCCGCCGCCCTCGCCCGCCTCACCGGGCTGCCCGTCGATGACCTCGACCTGCTCGACGCCCTACGGCGGGCGTCGGATCGGTTCCGCGGCGCCGTCGGGCACCCGGTGACGCTCGTCGAGCGCGACGCGATCGTGTTGGACGGGGACGGCACTCGGTCGCTCCTGCTGCCGGCCGTGCCCGTCGTCGCCGTGCACCAGGTCGACGTCGACGGGCAGCCGGTCGCCGAGTTTCAGTGGTCCCGCAACGGGATTCTTCGCTCGGCCACCGGCTGGCCGGACCAGCTCGGCGTGGTGCACATTGTCTACGACCACGGCTACCCGGCCGATGCGATCCCCGGCGACATCGCCGATGTCGTGTTGGAGCAGGCGCAGATGATGCTGGACCAGGCGCCCGGGGTGGCGTCGATGTCCACCGGCGGGGTGTCGGTGTCGTTCTCCCGCACCGGGATTACTGAGGCGTGGTCGACCGCTGTGGAGCGCTACCGGATCGGGCGGGGTGATGCGGCGTGATCTACGACGACACCATCACCATCCTGCGCGCACCGGTCACGACCGACCGGTACGGCAATGAGGTCCGCGACTGGGCCAACGCCACCCGAACCCGCGTCGAGGGCGTGTCGGTGCAGCCGCGGTCGGCAACCGAGTCCGGGTCGGACGAGGCACGGGAGATGGTCACCACCGGATGGCGCATTTACACCCGAGCCGGCGTCGACGTCGACGTGGAACCGACCGACCGGATCGAGTGGGCCGGGCGAACCCTGGAAGTCATCGGCGAAATCGCGCGGTGGCCGCACCCGATCCGGCGCGGCGCCGTGCACCACGTCGAGATCGACGTGCAGCGCTGGAGTGGGTAGTGGCCAGAGCACAGATCCACATCACCGACAAGGAATGGCGCCGGATCGTCGCACTGCCCAGCGTGCGCGCCGCACTGCGGGCACGGGCGCAGGCCATCGCGGGCCGGGCCCGTGGAATCGCCGCTACCGAGACCCCCGACGCCTCGATCGGAGCCGAGGAAGGTACCCGGCCGCAGGGCCGCACCTACGCCCGCGTCACCTCCGACGACCCCGATGGCGAATTCGGCACCGAGAAGAAAGCGCGCCGCCGTGTCCTCGGCCGCGCCGCCAATACCAAGGAGTAGAACCGATGACGCGCGTTGTGATCGCGTTCGACGCCGACCTGTCCCGCATCGGCAAGACCATCGAGGTCGACGACGACCAGGCCGCCACGATGATCCGTGAGGGCCGCGCCCGCCCGGCGCAGTCGAGCCGGTCGACCAAGTCCGAGCCGAAGCCCAGCGGCAAGTCAACGAGCGAGACGTGATGGATCCCGAGGCGCTGGCCGTCGACTGGCTCACCAGCCAGCTGCCCGGCGTCCGGGTCGTGGTCGACCTGCCCGCCTGCTTCGACGAGTCGCTGCCCGTTGCGCGGGTGAGCTGCATCGGC
Organism: Saccharopolyspora sp. NPDC002376; assembly: GCF_053593195.1. Lineage (NCBI taxonomy): Bacteria > Bacillati > Actinomycetota > Actinomycetes > Pseudonocardiales > Pseudonocardiaceae > Saccharopolyspora > Saccharopolyspora sp. NPDC002376. The sequence goes on along the minus strand of NZ_JBSFBZ010000016.1, from coordinate 97,901 downwards.
GGCGCCGGCCAATGGCAGCCCTGGAACCCCGGCGCCACGCCGCTCGCTCGGGAAGCGCGGATCGACGTCGACGTGTTCGCCGCACGACGGGAGCAGGCCGCCGACCTAGCCGTGCAGGTGTCCAACCTGCTGTTCGCGATCCGTGGCCACGCCAGCCAGTGGGGCCGTGTCTCCGCGATCCGGCAGGAGTCCGGGCCCGCCTGGCGGCCCGACTACAACCCGAGCGTTCGCCGCTTCGGGCTCACGAGCGTGCTCACCATCCGGCCCGCCTAGGCCACGCACACCATCCACCGCGAAACCCCCGCCCAGTGCGGGTTTTTCGCATGTCCGCAAGGAGTTTTCGCATGACTCTCAACGCTGAGCTTGCGCGTCTGGGCGTGACCGGCGCGCTGCTCACCGGCCCGGTGGGCACCGCCGCCCCGACCGACCTGGCCACGTGGGCGTCCGGCATGGTCGATCTCGGCTATATCTCCGACGACGGGATCACCGAATCCCGTGACGAGAACAGCGAGTCGTTCACGCCGTGGCAGTCCAACGCCCCGATTCGCGTGGAAACCACCAGCTCGGTCGTCACTTTCGGTGCCACCCTGTGGGAATCGAACTTCGACACCGTGTCGCTGTACTACCGGGTCGGGCTGGAGGACATGACCCAAACCGGCACCGGCGACGACGCGGTCGTGTCCTTCGCCGAGAAGGGTAAGCCGAAGCGCGACCTGCGCGCCTTCGGCATCGACGTGATCGACGGCACCTACCACCGGCGGATCTTCCTGCCCTACGCCGAGGTCACCGAGCGCGGCGAGATCACCTACCGGTCCAACACGCTGATCGGCTACCAGGTCACCATCACCGCCTACCCCGGTTCTGACGGCACATCGGTGCTGCGGCTGTTCAAGGAGGGATGGACCCTCCCGACGCCGCCCGCTGGCTGACCCGGCCCCTGTGACGGGGGCCGCCGCGGCGACCTGGTGAGCACGCCCGGCGGCCCCTTTCTTGCTCACCACCAGCTCACCAGAAACGAGGAACACCACCGTGTCCGACATCGATATGGATGCCCTGCTCGCCCAGCGCGAGGAAGCCACCGGCTCGGCTGACACGTTCGCGTTCACCTTCGCCGGACAGCGCTGGTTCGCCAAGGACCCGATCATGGGCGACGACGAGTGGAAAGACGAGCTCGCCGAGCTGATGACCGATGTCGATGTGGCGGAGCACTACCTCGGCGCCGAGCAATACGAGAAGTTCGTGGCCGCCGGTGGGCGCGCCGGCATCGTCCACCTGGCGATTCGCGAGTACGTGAAGACCCAGCAGGCCGAAGACAGCCAGGGCCGCCCTACACGGCGGTCGGTCTCCTCGGCCAAGCGCCGGAAGCGATAGAGGCCGACCTCATCGCCACCTACGGGCGGGACGTCATCGCGGAGTACTGGCGCGGCGAGATCACGTTGCGCCAACTCCGCGTCCTCGTCGAACAGCTCCCGCCCACCGGCGCGTTCGCCCGCGCCCGCGGCGACGGGTGGACCGACCTTGAGCACCTGGTGGCCAACGTCGTCGACGCCGTGCAGGGCTCCGCGTACTCCGTGGTCGGCGCGCTCGGCGGCAAACCCAAGCGCCCGAAGCCGCAACAGCGGCCCGGCGACAAGGACAAGAGTCGTCTCGGTGATCGCGGCAGTCGGTCCACAGAGGACGTCTTGGCCTATCTCGACTCCCTGAAACCCGCAGCAGCGTGAACTCATCAGGATCGCCAGCGTCGAGGGCCTCACAGGTCCGCCGCAAATGCCCCCGGCGACGGCAGCGCCGAAGCCGCAACCGCTGGCGCTTAGGTAGTCGACCTGCGGTCCCAGCGGTTGCGGATGGAGTTCTTCGACATCGGCGCAGTCGTCTACTTCCTGCGCAAGGTGATTTGGACCACCCCGAGTTTCACCGTCGAGGCATACCGCGCCCAACTCCGCGACCTGCACGAATGGATCCGGCGGGAAGGCGTGTCCGTGGCGCATTCGACGAGATTTCCCGTCGAATCCCGCAAACCGCGGACACCAGATCGTCGCACGACGTGAGCCCGGCGGGCGAACAGGATCAGTTGATAGCCGTCAGCTGACCTTTTTCTTCAACCGGGTGATTCTCGTTTCCGAATCTCCGGAATTCGACGAGATGAGAAGCGCGTCGGAGTCGGTGCCCTCTGACGGAAGTCGGCGAATCGTGAAGGTGGTCGTGTGACCGGCGTCCTCATCGCGAAGGATGTGCTGCTTGAAGCCGGCCGTTTCGGCGTGGTTCAGCATCAGCTCCACGGCCATCGCGACCGCTTCACCTGCCGCCGCGTACGCTCGCTTCTTCGCGTCGGAGGAGGGATTCTGCGCCGCCTTGTGAAACGCTTTCTCCAGCTTGGGAAGGATGTCTCCGAGGCCCTTCTCAAGGAAGTCGAACACGTCGCGGAAATTCTGGGGGTCGCTGATGTAGACCCCGCCTTCCTCGTCCACGATCGTGAGCTGCCACCAGTCCCGGCCGGTGGTGAGCGTGCCCGTGTGGTAGTTGACGACCATGTCGGCGGCCGTCGTCTCGCCCGGGTTCACTTCGGTCCATGTGTGGTCGTTTTTGTAGTTGTCGCTGTACTTGTGGACTATCGCGACTTTGGCAAGGATCTTTCCAGTCTCGTTCTGTACGGCGACATTCGCCGTCCGCTCGTAAACGTCCCAGAACGCCAACGCTTCCTCCTCGTTCGTGTGATATTAGCGCGCCGAAAGCGCCTTGCCGGAAACACTACGATCCCGGCGACATGTAGCAGAGCCGCCATTCGAGCGAATCGCATGGATTGCTGCATCTCATCCGATCAGCGCAATATCGCTGATCGATTATTTTGGAACGAGCTCCTAAAGGGGGTTGCGTCGTGCCCGAAGGTTCTGTCGTCTGGATCGACGTCCTACCGTCGATGCGGAATTTCGGTGCCAGCCTCGCGAAGGAAGCGGCCGGGGCCGGAACCCGCGCCGGGCGGCAGGTCGGCGCCGAGCTCGACAAGGCTGCGGGCGACGCGGGGCGCCGGGCGGGGGAGTCGATGGGCTCGGGGTTGGAGGTCGCCAAGGCGCGCGCCGACAAGCTCGGGGAAGCCCTCAAGACCGCCCGCGACAAGGAAGCCGACGCAGCCGGGCGCGTGCGGGTCGCCGAGCAGCGGTTGGCCGAGGTCCGGGCGAACGGCAACGCCAAGGCGTCCCAGGTCGCCGCCGCCGAGGAACGTCTTGAAACGGCGAAACGTGGCCTGTCGACGGCCTCGGACCGTGCTGCGGCCACGCAGAAGAAGTTCGAGCGGGCGCAGGCCGATTCCCAGGACGCGACCGATTCGGTGTCGCTGTCGATGGGCAGGGCCGAACGCTCGGCGGGCGGGTTCGGGTCGTCGCTGGGAAGCGCTGCCCGGACCGCCGGCGCATTCGCGGCCGGGGTGCTCGCCATCGGCGGGGCTGCCGACACCGCCGCCCGCGCGTTGGAGGCTGCGCAGCTCGGCGACAAGCTCGCCGCGCAGATCGGCGCGACCCCCGAGATGTCCGCGGACTTCGGCCGGATCGCCGGATCGCTCTACAGCCAGGCGTACGGGGAATCGCTCGGGCAGGTCAACGACGCGATCCGCGGCGTGTGGCAATCCGGGCTCGTCATGGAGGACGCGACCAACGCGCAAATCGAGTCCGTCACGGCCAAGGTGCTCAACCTCGCGTCGGCGTTCGAGCTCGATCTCGGCGAAGCGACGCAGGCCGTCGGTCAGCTGCTCAAGACCGGGTTGGCGCCGGACGCCGAGACGGCGTTGGACATCGTCACCCGCGGTTTCCAGCAGGGCGCCGACCGGTCCAAGGACTTCCTCGACACGCTGACCGAGTACAGCGTGCAGTTCGCCAAGTTCGGGCTCGACGCGCAGAGCGCGACCGGGCTGCTGGTGCAGGGCATGCAGGCCGGTGCCCGGAACTCGGACTTGGTCGCCGATGCGATCAAGGAATTTGCGATCCGGGCCGTTGACGGCAGCAAGACCACGGCGGACGGATTCGCCGCCATCGGCCTGTCCGCCGGCGACATGGCCGCCCGCATCGCCCGCGGCGGGCCCGAGGCTAGTTCGGCGCTCGACCTGGTGTTGGACCGCCTACGCGGCATGACGGACCCCGTGGCACAAGCTCAGGCCGCGGTGAACCTATTCGGCACGCAGGCCGAGGATCTCCAATCCGCTCTGTACGCCCTCGACCCGTCGCAGGCTGTCGGCGCGCTCGGCCAGATCGGCGGCGTTGCCGACGCGGTGGGCGTCACGCTGCGGGACAACGCGCAGACCCGGCTGACGGAGTTCGGGCGGGCCCTGCAAACCGGGCTCGTCGACATTCTCGGCGGCCAGGTCATCCCCGCCATCGAGGGATTCGTTGGCTGGATCCGGGACAACTCCGCCTGGCTAACGCCATTGGTGATCGGGGTCGGTACGTTCGCCGGGACGATCGCATTGGTCAACGGCGCAATGACGCTGTGGGCTGCTCGCACCGCGATCGTCACCGGTGCACAGTGGGCACTCAACGCCGCCATGTCCGCCAACCCGGTCGGCTTGATCATCGCCGGGATCGTCGCGCTCGGCGCCGTGCTCGTCTACGCCTGGAACAACTCCGAGACCTTTCGGTCCATTGTGGTCGGTGCTTGGGATGCGATCTCGGCGGCGGCCTTGTGGGCGTGGGAGAACGTGCTGCGGCCGGTGATTGACGCGATCGCCGCCGCCGCGACCTGGCTGTGGTCGACCGTGCTGCAGCCGGTGTTCGGCTTCATCGGATGGGCGTGGGAGACCAACCTGCGCGCGATGCAGCTCATGTGGGACACCATCCTCCGGCCAGCTTGGGACGCCGTCGCTGCGGCGGCGAGCTGGCTGTGGACCAACGCGCTGTGCCCGGTGTTCGATTTCATCGGGTGGGCGTGGGAGACGAACCTGCGCGCGATGCAGCTGATGTGGGTGACCATCCTCAAACCGGCGTGGGACGCCGTGGCCGCGGCCGCGTCCTGGCTGTGGACGAACGCGCTGCGGCCGGTGTTCGACGCCATCGGTGTCGGGTGGCGGGTTCTCCTGGACGGCATCAACTGGGTGTGGCTGCACATCCTCAAGCCCGCGTTCGACGCGATCGGCTGGGCGGTTGATCTTGTCGGCCAGGCGTTTGATCGGACGGCGATCTGGATCCGGGACGCTTGGTCGCAGATCCAGGAGTACGCGAAGGCGCCGATCCAGTTCGTTGTGGACGTCGTCTACAACCGCGGGATTTTGCCGGTGTGGAACGGGATCGCGTCGGTGTTCGGGCTCGGCAAGCTCGACGAGGTCCGCCTTGCCGGCGGTGGCGTGCTGCCCGGCTACGCGCCGGGTTTCGACTCGGTGCCCGCGATGCTCTCGCCCGGCGAGGCCGTGCTCACCCCCGAGGCCACCCGGTTCCTCGGCCCGGCCACCATCCTCGCCCTGAACCGGGAGCTGTCCGGCCGCCCGCCAGGCTCCACCGGTGGCCACAGCGTCGGGCACTTCGCCGGCGGCGGCATCGTCGACGGGCTCGCCACGATCGCCGGGTGGATCCCCGGAATCGGCGGCGCGATCACCACGCTGCGCGACTTCCTCAACGGCGACGCGGCCGGCGCGAGCGGCATGTGGCGTGACCTGGTCACCGGCATCCCCCGAAAGGCCGTCGAGGCGATCACCGAGTGGTTCAAGTCGGATTCCGGCGGGTACGGGGCTGTTCCGGTGGCCAACGTCGGCGCCGGGGTGCAGCGGTGGGCACCGCTGGTGTTGCAGGCGCTCGCGATGCTCGGGCAGCCCGCCGACTACTTGGGCATCACGCTCCGCCGAATGCAACAGGAAAGCGGCGGCAACCCGAACGCGATCAACCGGTGGGACATCAACGCCCAGCGCGGTACACCGTCGATCGGGTTGATGCAGACGATCGGCCCGACGTTCGCGGCCTACCGCGATCCCCGGGCGGCGAACAACATCTACGACCCGCTCGCGAACATTCTCGCGTCGATGCGCTACGCACTCGCCCGCTACGGCAGCCTGCCCGCCGCGTACAACCGCCCCGGCGGCTACGACTCGGGCGGCTACCTGCCACCGGGTGACTCGCTGGTCTGGAACCGCACCGGCCGCCCCGAACCGGTGCTCACTGCCGATCAGTGGGACACCGTCCGCCGCTACCTGCCCACCGACGGCGCTGGTGGGGCGCGGCCGATCGAAATCAAGGTCTACCCGCGCACCGACCAGTCCGAAGCATCGATCGCCACCGCAGTCCGCCGCGAGCTGGCCCTCAACCTGCGGATGGGGTGATCAGGCGTGGTGTTGGGGCGGATGCTCAACCAGCAGTTCCCGCAACCGGTCCGGTGGATGCTCGACGGCCTGGTGCTCGGCGACGTCGACCCGGAGGGCCGCGAATGGCTGGTCACCGGCGACACCGGGTGGTTCGACGGGCCCGCGCCCCGGACCGAGCGCACCGCGCGCAGTGGCGACGGCTCGTTCCGCGGCCGGGCCCACCGGGACGAGCGGGTCATCACGTTGGAAGGGGTCTGCGCGTGCCCGTCGCCAGAGTCGCGGCGGGCCGCGCAACGCCTCATCACCGGCATCTGCCCGGACGGCGACAGGCTGTACGAGTTGGCCGGTATCGAGGACGGGCACCGCCTGGGCGCCGACGTCGAGTTGGACGCCGCGCCGAGCGCGGCGCCGATCAGCGACACCGTGTTCCGCTGGTCCCTCCAGCTTGCCGCCCCGGACCCGCGGCTGTACGCGCCGTGGGAATCCACCTCCACCGGCATGCCGCTGCCCGGCGCCGGCGGGGTCGATGCCACCGATCCCGGGGTGGACGCCACCGAGCCGGGCGTGGACGCGGGCGAACCGGCCAACACCGGCATCGCCCGGGTCTACAACGGCGGCAACGCCCCCACCTCGCCGCTGCTGACCATCCGGGGCCCGATCTCACGCCCAGTCGTACGGGCCGTGGACTCGGGCACGACGTTGTCCTACTCCGGCGAGCTCGGGCCCGCTGATTTCCTGATCATCAACACCGGCGCGTTCACCGCCCAGGGCTACCCCGGATATCAACCGCTGCTCGGCGGCACCGCCAACCGCCGCTCGCTGCTGACCCGCGACGGCCCATGGCCCGAAATCTCGCCCGGCGGCACCGAGGGATTCGCTCTGTCCGCCGACGCCATCAACACCGATGCGCTGCTGATCGTCGAGCACCGTCAAGCCTGGTACTGAAGGAGAAACGGACATGCCTGCTGTCCTCGAAGGACTGTCACCGTGGTTCGTCAACAAGCGCCTCGACCCCCGCGACATGCGCGCCGGCCTCGCCGCGGCGTTCGCCGGTGGCAACGACACCGCGCCGGGCAACCTCACCCGCGAAGGCGGCGTGCTCCCCGGTGGCGGGGGTTCCAACGGGCAGCTCGGCGTCGTCGCCCTCGACCAGCCCGGCATGGGGGTCAAGGTCATCGCCGGGCAGTGCGTGATCCCGGTGGCCGGGGAGCTGGGCTACATCGGCACCCTGCCAACCTCTGGGACGCTGGACATCGCGTCGGCCGACCAGACCAACCCCCGCATCGATCTCGTCATTGCCCGCGTCGTCGACTCGGCCGAGGACACCGGGACCCGGACCTTCACCGTCGAGGTCGTCCGGGGGGTGGCGGCGGCGACCCCGTCCGAGCCGTCGGTGTCCGGCCTGAACTGTGTGGTGGTGTCCGCGGTGCGCGTCAAGGCCTCCGCTACGTCGATCACGCTGGCCGACATCACCGATCGGCGCCTGTTCACCCGCGCCCCTGGTGGCATTCGCTTGTCCTACAACGACAACGACCGTCCCGGCGGTGGTGCGGGGGATTTCCGCTACGACCTCACCACCCGCGAACTCGGGGTGTGGACCGGAACCGAATGGTCTGTCGCTGCCTCGGCTGCGGGCTGGAAATCGTGGAACGCCGTGCTGAAATCCGAGTCCGACGGCAGCACTGTCAACCTCGGTACCGGCGGCAGCGTGAACGCCAAGTACCAGGTCATCGGCAAGATGCTCACGGTCCGCATGTTGTTCCGGTGGGGCAGCGGCAGCTACTACGCCGCCCCGGGCAACATCTACACCGAACTCCCGCCCGGGTTCACCAACGGCGCCGTGCACCAGAAAATCAGCTGTTCCCTGTGGGTGCCGGGCGGCCCGGCGAACAACCGCGGCGACTACATCGGACAGTGCCTCGTCTGGGAGAACAGCAGGCGGCTGTCGCCGATGTTCCCCGCCTCGCCGTCGGACTGCCGCCAGAACTACTACCGCATCACCGCGGCGATGGGTTCTCCCGGTTCCGGCGTCCCGACGATCCCCAGCGGCTATCCCGAGGGCGGCAACGTCGCGATCTGGGGCGTCATCGAACTGCCGTAGGAGGCGATCGTGGCCGACTACCGGCAGCGCGGCACCGCGCCGCGGTTCGAGGTGCTGGTGTTCCACACCCGGACCGGGAACGTGCTGGCCGAGCTGGACTACTCCGCGCTGTCGTTCGACGAGCAGCTGAACGCCGGCGGCACCGCGTCGATCGCGTGCCCGCTGGATGCCGCGACCGGCCGCGACACCTGGGACGATCGATCCCCGGCGTACGTGCTGCGCGGCATCATCAGCGGTCCGTGGCGGTTCAGCCTCGCGATCGTGTGGGGCAACACGGTGGCATGGGCCGGGCCACTGGTCTCCCCGGTCCCCGCCATATCCGGTGTGGAACTGAAGTGCTCGACGCTGTGGGCGCTGTTCGGGCGCCGCAGGTTGATGACCTACGCCGCCGTCGACCCAGCCTCGCCGAGCGCCACCGTGTCGTTCACCGGCCGCTCGCTGGCGGGGATCGCGCAGGGCATCGTCGAGCACGCCACCGCCGAATACGGCCGGGAACTCCCGCTGGACTATCTGCCGGTCACCGTTGATGGCGACCACGAACGCACCTATCACGGCTACGACTACAAGCCCGTCGACGAGGCCCTGCAGCAGCTGTCCGAGGTCATCAACGGCCCGGATGTGGACTTCCGCCCGATCCTCGTGCGCACCGCCACCGGCGAGCAAATCCGCTGGAAAGTCCGCATCGGACAACCCGAGCTCGGCGACCCGGCGGCGCCGCTGGTGTGGGACTACGGCACCGGGCTGGTTAACCTCGAATTCGACATCGACGCTTCGCAGATGTGCTCGTACGTCGCGGTCCCTGGTGACGGGCAGGAGAACGCCAAGGTGTTCGGCACCGCGTTCAGCAACGAGTTGGTCGACGCCGGGTGGCCCGCGCTGGAAGACGCCAACAGCGACCACAGCTCGTCGACCAACCGGGCCGAGCTCAACGACTACGCCGCCGCGCACCTGGCCGCCTACAAACGCCCCCTGGTAGCGCGCAGCGCCATCGTGGACCCGTCGGTGTATCCGGGGATCGACGTGTGGAGGCTCGGCGACTGGGCGAAATTCGACCTGCACGGGCACCCGTTCGCCGCCGACGGCGAACACCTCGCCCGCATCACCGGATCGTCCTATTCGGACGGCCGGATCAAGCTGGAACTCACCGGCACCCTCGCGGAGGTGTGAACGTGCCGACGATCCCCCGCCCCGGCGGCGACCCCCTCGACGAAATCCGCAAGCTGCAGCAGCGGGTCGCCGAGCTGGAACGCCGCTCCAACACCCAGCTCATCACCAAGGACGCAGGCGGGGCCACGCTGGTCGCGCCGGACAAGCTCACCGGCCGCGGCCTGGCCCGCCCCTACATCCCCACACCCATGATCCCAACGGATGTCCCGGAGTGGCCCGGCACGCAGCAGACCACGTTCACGGGCAAGTGGGTGCAATCGATCTACCACCAGCACCCCAAGATCACGCTCGTGGTGTACGCCGCCGCCGACACCGCCGGCACCACCGGGGAAATCCGGGTACTCATCGGCGGCGCGGTGTTCTCCGACGCCGCCCAGGTGACCGCCGTCGGCAACACCATCTACCAGGCCAACGCCTTCCTGTTCGGGCCCGGACTGTGGCCCGGCAACCACATGGCACCGGTCACCGTCGAAATCCAGGCCCGCCGCACCGCCGGAACCGGCTGGGTCCGGCTATGGCCGGCCCTCTGGGGAGTGGAGGCGTGATGTCCGAAGTCGTCCTTCTGACAACCATGGCCCTGGACTGGTTCGGCGGACTGCCGGTACCGCCCGGGGTCGGCGACAACACCGGATGGGCTCCGCCCGCGGTGTGGGACACCGAAACCGGCGGCCTGGTCGACGAAACCGGTGCCCCCGTGATCCCAACCGATCCGCCGCCCTCGGCGTATCCACCCGAGGTCGTCGTCATCCAACCGCCCATCGTCGACGAACCCGCACCCACCGACCCCGAAACGGGCGCCTGACCCAACATGCCCTGGGGGTGATCTGTGGAGGCCATCACCGGCGCCCTGTTCCAGTCGCTACCGCAGTTCGGCAGCGCCGGGGCACTCCTCGCGCTGCTGGCCTTCGTCATGCGGCACGCCGCCAGCGACCGCGGCGACTACCGGGCCGCGCTCGGCGACGCCGAAACACGCCACGCCGCCGAACTCGCGCGCATCGCCGAGGCGCACGACGCCGAACTGCGCGAGCTCCGCGACGACATCGCCGCACTGCGCAAGCAACTCGACGAACTGCACCTAGCGCTCGACGTCGAACGATCCGAGCGCCGCCGCGCCGAGGACCAGGCCGCCGAGCTGGCGCGCCGCGCAGGAGGGAATGCGCCATGACGCGACGGCTCAACCGGACCCGATTACTACTGCTCGCCGTGGCCGTGGCGCTGCTGGCCTACCTCGTCGGCGCCCAGGTACTCACGCAGGTACGCGCCAACGAACAGGCCGACCAACGTGCACAGGCCCAGCAGCAGGCAGCCGAGTCGGCACAGGACGCGCGGGCCGTCGCCGACCCGCTCGCAGAGCTCTGCCGCACCGATCCGAGCGTGGCGGCCCGGGTCGGCGACGCCTGCCGCATCGCCGCCGAGGTCCGCCAGGAGCCCGAACCGCCGGCGGTGTCGCGCGCGGACATCGCCGCCGCAGTGGCCGACTACCTGCGCCACAACCCGCCCCCGGCCGGACGCTCGGCGACGCTCGACCAGATCACCACCGCCGTCGCCGAGTACCTGACCGCCCACCCACCGCAGCCCGGACGCCCACCTACCGCCGGCGAGATCTCGGCAGCGGTCGCGGGCTACCTCGCGGACAACCCGCCGCCCGCCGGGAGCGACGGCGCCGACGGCGAACCCGGACGACCGCCCACCGCCGACGAGATCGACGCGGCAGTGGCCCGCTACTTCGCCGACAACCCGCCGCCCGCGGGCCCGCCCGGACCTCAAGGCGAACAAGGCGAACCGGGTCCGACATGCCCGCCTGGCTACGAGCTGCGGCCTGTGCTGCTGCTCGCGCCCAACGGCGGCACCTACGACGGCATCGGATGCGTCGACGGCCCAGCCACCCCCGGCACACCGTCCACAGAGGACGGCAAGCCCACAACACTCCCAACGAGGTGATCCCCTTGGCCCTCCCCCTGGTCTGGCTCGCCGACGTGCTGCGCGCCGCCGGGCTCCGCGTCGTCGAAACACCCGGCTGGCGCGAACGAACCGCCACGGGCGGCCCGCAACCGACTCGACCGGTCGGCGTGCTCGAACACCACACCGCCACCCCCGCGTCCTACGCCCGCCCCGCGCCCACCGTGCAGATGTGCATCACCGGCCGCCCCGACCTCGACGGCCCGCTGTGCCATGCGGTCATCGGCTACGACGGCACGGTGCATGTGATCGCCGCGGGCCGCGCCAACCACGCCGGAAAAGCTCGAGCATCCGGCCCGAACCCCGCCGGCGACGGCAACACCCTCTACGTCGGGTTCGAGTGGGATTACCACGGCGTCAACCAGTCGCCCAGTCCCGAGCAGTACACCGCCGCGGTGCGGGCGACGCGGGCGGTGCTGGCCAAGCTCGGCCGCCCGGCCGACGCCGCGCGCGGCCACCGCGAAACCTCCGTGACCGGGAAGATCGACCCCGGCCGCGTGGACCTCGACAAGTTCCGCCGCGACGTCGCCGCGGCCAACCCCCAGGAGGACAGCGACTTGACCCCCGAACAGGCAGCCCAGCTCAGCCGCATCGAAAACGAGCTGCTCGGCCCTCGCGGCGACCGTGGCCAGATTCAGGGCTGGGGCACCGCCACCGGTCCGCGCACCGTGGTCGCGATGCTGGTGGACCTGCACAACGCACTGCTCGCCCCACAACTCAGCCGCTACCCCGACCCCAACAGCAAGATCAAGCTCTCCGCGGTCGACGCGATCCGCGACAACAACGGCGTGATCTACCAGCTCCCGGCGATGATCAGCGCCGCCGGGCAGGCGGATCCGGCGAAGGTCGCCGCTGCGCTGCGTCCGATGCTGGCCGAGGTCGTCGGCCCGGTCGTGGCCGAGTCCGTACGCGCCGCGCTCGGCGCAGACAACACCGACCAGGCCGATGCGATCGTCACCGAGTTGGCGCAGCGTCTCGCCGGGCGGGAGGCTGCAGCATGAGCGACCAGCTCACCGCGTGGCTGCGCACAATCGTTCCCGCCGCCTGGTCCGCCCTGGTCGCGTGGCTGATCACCGCCGGCGCCCCCGACTGGCTCACTGATCCGCTCGGCGACGCCGGGCCCACGCTCGTCGTGCCGTTCGTGCTCGCCACGGTCTACGCGCTGCTCCGGTGGGCCGAGCCGTACCTTCCGTTGCCAGTCGCTCGGGTGTTGCTCGGCTCCGCCCGGCAACCCATCTACACTCCGCCGGACTCGGCGGACAACGCAGCAAGCCCCACACCCCCGCGTGGATGAGAACGTGCCCCGCACCTGTCCGGAGTTCCGGACAGGTGCGGGGCACGCTTGCTTTTCAGGTCACCGCAGTTCGGCAGGCGGCTGATCGCTCCAGCTGCGGAACAGTACGTGAGGCGCCTCGGCAGCGGCCAAACGGTTCAAAGCCTCGGCACGTTCGCAGCGCAGAGGTGCTCCGTACTCGATGCACCACATGATCGTTTGCTCGAATGTGACTCGTCCGGTCGGCAGGTGCTCGTTGTAGGTGGGCGGCAGATGGATGTGGGGGCCTTTGGCCGGGCTGTTGCCGACTGGATGCCAGTGGATTCGCCACGCGTCCGTACCGTCTGGCTTGCGGTATGCGTAGGCGTAACTACGGGTGGTTACCCGTAGTGGCTCCTCGTGTTTGGCAGGGTCAGCGTCGATGATCCTGAAGTGCATTTGCGCCCGGAAGCTGCCCCAGCTGCCGAGATGCATGCCGTCCTGCCCATTCAAGGACCATGCATAGTCGACATTCTTGTGGTAGGCGCCCCGCTTAGGGATCAAGAACATCGCGTGGCCGTCAAGCACACTCAGGGCTTCACGGAGTGGTTCGAGAAACGCTTTAACTGCTTCTTGTGGAGTCCGACCGGGCACGAGCGCTCACCGAACGAACGGCACATACATCCACACGTTGACCAAACCTGGCACGTCGTCAAAGTCCTGGTCACGCCACTCGCCGTCGTCCCACCGGCGTAGGAACTCCTCGCCGCTGATGCCCATCTCCTCGCGGGTGACCTGGTCAAACATCTCAGCGGCCTGCTCTGCGGAAAGATCAACAACCTCTGCGTCACATACCACGTATGACATGGTCACTCCCCCACTCTCACACACGCATCACAGACCAGCCTCGACAGTAAACCGTACCGCCGACAGTCTTGGTACCTCTTCGAGGAGCAGTGCTCATCATCACCCAGTAGAACCAACACCGCACCTCAACGCCGGGCCGCCGGGGCACGCTGTGGTGGCGCGTACCTTTGGGAGCCGACAGTGAACTGGCCACGGCGATTCATACGGATCGGTTCCACGGAGACGGTGCCGCCGGAAACTTCGACCAGCGCGAACCCCTGTTGCCAGCGCTGTTCCGTGCTCGCCTGGCGGTGCTTTTCCGCTAGCGGGTCCGACAGATGCCCAACTTCAACACCCGTCACCGTAGAGTTGATCTCGCCGTCGTAGCCGACGCTGTATGAGCCTTTGCCCAGGCGGCCGGTACTTCCCATCACGACCGACGCCCCGAGACGCTTGGCAAGCTTCAGCGCCGAAGCGCCCGGAAGCCCGCTGTAGATGTCGTGCTTCTCCACCTCCTGATGCGCGAACATCGTCCACCCTGGTGCGAACGTCGTGATTCCCGGTCCCCACTCAACGCCCGGTAGGTCGGGGCATTGGTCGCCCAACAGCACTACGCGCCTATCCATGCAGCGGCGCAACGGATCGACCACGTTCGCGAGAGCTCGTGCCATGACCTCAGCACGATCCGCGTTCGCGGCAGCGTCATCAACCAGGCCGCCTAGGATCACAACCTGGTCTGGCCGGTACGCCGCCAGGAAGCTCAACAGCGAAGCGAGCGCGCGGGAATCCTCGAACGGCACACGAAGGTCAGACAACACGGCGTAGCGATAGTTCACAGTTGGCCCTCCACCATCGATGGCAATGCAGCGATCTTGGATGAGCCCCGCTACTGCCGCGCACTGTGTGACTCGATGGCGTACGCCGCGAACACCGCAGCGCCCCGCTAGAACCCAAGCACCTTGGGTTCTAGCGGGGCGCTTTCGCCGTTTTCGACGTCAGATCACGCCGAGTATCCGGGCACGCCCGATGGTGCTCGGCCCAGGCGCGGGCGGTCGCCGCCATTGTTTGTGCCCAGGGGATCGGGTGATCCCGCTCGATCTCGTTCCACATGTTCCTGTTCGCGCGGGCGAACACGGCGACATGCTCGGGATCGGCGGCAGCGTAGGCGGGAAGCCGTGCGGCGATGGTCTCGGCTTGGGCAATGGTGTGGCCGTGGGCGATGAGTCGCAGCAGCCAGAACGCCAGGTCGGTCCAGGACTGCGCCGGCGTCGCCCACGCCCAGTCGATCAGCCACGCCTGACCGTGCGAGATCAAGACGTTGTCCGGCATCCAGTCCGTGTGCGTGAGTGATTGCCCAGCGAAGACCAGGGCGTCCGCGGGATCGTCGACGTAGGTTCGCAGGCGCGTCTCGATGGGCTTCCACGGGCCGGGACCCGCCGGGATCTCGATGTCGCTCAGGGCGTGCATGAGTTCCACGACCAGATCGATGTCAGGTGAGCCTGGCCCGTAGTGCGCTGACCGGCCGTCAATATGCTCGAAGCCCAGGACGTTCCACCCGCCTTCATCGAACTGCCACAGCAACGCGGGGGAAATCCCCTTGACCAACGGCGCCGCGGCGGCCTCGCGAGCCTGGGTGATGACCATGCGGTGGTCAGACGGCAGTCCTTTGACGAAGACCCTGCCGTCGCGGGTCTCCAGCGCGGCGGCCAGCGGCGAGTTCTTCCCGTCGGTCACGGCGTGGCCCGAGGTGATCGGCCCCGTCCGGGCCGTGATCGACTCGATGAGGGAGCCGGGCAGATCGGCCCACTGGAGACGTTTCGCCAACAGTAAGTCCTTACGAGACAGGGCGGGCGACCCGGCATGATCACCGGGCCGCCCGCAGGTCGGTCACTCGGTCACTGGTACGGGACGTCGCTGGAGGAGCTGCACGCGCACATCACCATGAGACCGTCGGTGTCGGCGACGAGTTCCACGGCGTCGGGGTCCAGAGTGTCAGGCTCCTCCGGCGGACCCGAGAGCAGCTCGATTGCAACAGCGGTCATGATTCACCCCCCTTCGCGCTCGCAGATATCGGGCCACTACTGCCGTGCTGGCAGTAGAGCTCCAGCGGGGCCTTGGCCTGCCGGTAGAGATTCGCCAGCGGCATACACGTTCCGCAGGTCTTTTGGAGGGTGCAGCCCGAGCACCCGCCATGACGGGTGGTGAGCCGGTCTCCGATCACAGCGAGTTTCCGAAGGCCGTCCACGCCCTCGTCGAGCAGGTTGATCTGCTCCTCGCGTCCGATCTTGCAGATGCTGGCCATCCCGTGGGGATCGGAGTGGAAGTGTGTGATCCCCGCGTTGCACCCGGTGTAGGGGTCGTGCTTGCGTAGCACTTCGCGGGCCTGGCTGGGCAGCACCTCGCCGCCGCCACTGAACGTCGGCGTGATGTTGGTGTACTCGAACGAGGGGATGCCGAATCTGTCGGCGATCGCCGTCATCTCGTCGCGCTCGTGGGCGTTGTGCCGCGAGAGCACGCAGTTGATCCGCATGGAGAGCCCGGCCTCGTGCGCCGCCTCCAGCCCGCACATGAACCGCTTGAACGCGCCTCGGCTACGGGTCATCCCGTCGTAGGACTCTTCCGTCGCCCCGTAGAGACTCAGCGTCAGTCGGTACGGCCGGTAGGTTTTCAGGAGGTCCAGCACCTTCGGCCGGTACAGCGTCGATCCGTTGGACGAGATCTGGATCATCATCCCCAGCCCACTTGCGTAGGCGAGCGTTTCCGCGAACAGCGGATCTACGAGGGGCTCGCCCCCGGTGAGCTGAAGCCACAGGACCCCGGCTTCGGCCATGACGTCCAGGAGCCGTTGACGGTCAGGCCATTTCAGCCCCGCCCACAGCTTCTCGCCGAGGTAGCAGTGCTCGCAGTCGTAGTTACACCCGAGGTTCAGTTCGTAGGAAGCGCGGGCGTAGCCGTACGGGGTATCCGGGCGGATCCTGATCGTGTCTCCGGCCGCCTTCCCGGTCACGTCCATGCCCCACTGACCGCGGGCGGCAACGGCCAGCCAGTCAGGCACCGCAGCGGTGAACGCGGCGTCCCGAAGCTCGGCGTACTTGTTCACACCGAGCTTGATCCCTCCTTCCCGGCCAGGACTGACGACCAGGTGACCATCGGGGTAAGGGCTGGCGATGAGCTGGTAAGTCATGGAGACCTCCGTCTCAGGTCAGGCAACGTTGCTTGAAACCGGTGCTGGTTCCGTTCGGGGGTTCGGCACCGGGGCGGTTTCCTCGGGGAGCGCCCCCGGCGTGATCGGGTCGGTTGCGGCGCCGTTGCCGCGCGTCGACCCTGCTGCCGCAGGTCCGGCCTTCCCCAAGCCGGGACCAGCTCGCCATCGACAGTTCGCGCCGGGGGCTGTGGATGGCCGGGTGGCGCCGGACGTCTCGTCGCCTGCCCGGCCATCCGGGTGCCCGGCCACCGCTGGGGGTCGGTGACGGTTGGGCACGTCGTTGCGGTGGGGACGCCGGTCGGGGGAAGGCAGCGACGTCCCCACCGTGATCAGGTACCGAGGTCGCGCAGCGCGTCCAGCAGCCGGCGCACCATCCCCGGATGCCGCTGCATCGCCACGGGGTCGTCAACCGGCAACCCGGACTCGATCACGGGCAGTCGTCGGGTTTCCTCGACGGCGAGCGCGTCGGCCAGGTCGCCGCGCATGACGACCGGCTCGCGCAACCGGTGTCGGCCATGGCCGCGGGTTTCCGCTTCGACTCGTGCAACCAGGTAGGCGACCGTCAACGCACCCTCGCCGCTCCCGGCATGGCGGGCCGGGGCGTAGTAGAACGTCGCCCACAGCGCGAGCCCCGCGGTGCCAAGCAGGCTCGTCGCGACGAACGCGGCGATCACCGGTCAGCCCTCACCGAGTCGATGACAACGCGACTGCTCTCGATCGCCGCACTACCGCGCAGCTGTTCCCCCAGCTTGTCCACGCTCTTCGCCAGGTTCAGCAGTTCGGCAGAGCTCCAGCGGCCTGCCTCGATGTCGTCGACCGCGTACCCAAGCGCCAAGATCGCGCCCCGGATCGTTGTCGCGAGCTTCGTGAACTTCTGGCGTTCCTCCGGGGTCATCGTGCACTCGCCGTCGGCCGCAGCCCGGCGCGTGTCCGCACCGCGGCGTTGCAGTCCGGGCAGGTTCCCCACAGCCACGCGGTCTCGCTGGAATTGGCGGTGAGGCTCTGCCCACACAGCGTCGTGACCTCGGTGCCGTCTGGGTAGATCGACGCGCCCGGCGGGTGCTCGTCAGCGCTCGCGTGCCGCTGACCGTCCGCCGGAACCCAGTGGAACGGGTGAGGCTGGTACGTCGCGCCAATGCTGGTCATAGCGACGACTGTGACGCTCGAAAGAGCAACGAAGCAAGCAATTCGAGAAATTTCAAAGCAACTACGCCCGTTCGGGGTAGCCGCTTTGAGCCTGATGGAGCTGCGACGCGGAAGGGCACCCGGTTGGGCGTTGACGGTTGCTCGTGTTGCTTGCAGGATGCTCGGTGTTTCGACGATCTGGAGGGGCTATGAAGCTCAAGTTCTTGGGGACGACCAGCATCAACGGCTCGTGCCCGAACCTGTACGCCACCGACCGCGGCACCTTCGTCGTGCAGGGCTACAAGATCGACGACCCGGAAGCCCTTGCGGCACTTCACGCCCGAGGGATGCCGGAAACGGAAACCGCGGTCGAGATTCCCGCCGGGCTGCTGCGGTTCGCGCCGAAGGGCACCTGATGACCCGGCTCGTACGCGGCGAGGACTTCGGGCGGCTGTTCGAGACCTTCGCGCGCTCGGCCTGGCGCTGGGAATGCCAGGCCGAGTACCGGGAACCGCACGAGGCCGAGGCGTTTCGGCAGTTCCTCGCGGGCGAAACTCCCGACATGTCGTTCACGACGGAATGGCTGGCCAACGTCCGGCAGGCAACCGCAGCAGGGCGGCGTTTCGAACGGGTGCGGGTGCTTACCGAGCCCCTGACCGACTACCTGCGGTTCGAGATGTTCGCGGCACCAGGCAACGCCGCGGCGGGTGAAGTCATCCGCGTCATGTCGACCACGGCCGCCGCCGAACACAACCTGCCCGATCAAGACTTCTGGTTGTTCGACGACGAGCTCGTGGCGATCATGCACTTCGACAGCCACGGCATGATCGCCGCCGAACTCGTCGACGAGGCCGAGACCGTGGCCAAGCACAGGAGGTGGCGCGAACTTGCCTGGAGTCATGCGGCACCCTTTGAAACGGTCCTGACCTCCTGACCCGACGAGATGAACCTGTGAGCACACCCGAACGGCACAAGCTCGAATTCGGCGATCGACTCCGCGAACTCCGTGAACGCGCCGGCTACACCGGAAGGGAGTTCGCCAGCGCTGCAGGCTGGCAGCCGTCCAAGATTTCCAAGATCGAGAACGGCAAGCAGCTCGCGACCGACGCCGATCTGCTGACCTGGGTGCAGCTCGCCAAGGTTCCGGAACCGACGGCTACCGAACTCCGCGACGAGTTGCGGATAGTCCGGCTGGAGTCCTCCAGCTGGAAACGGCAGCTGCGGACCGGGCACCGGCGACGACAAGAGCGCAGCCGCGATATCGAGGCGGATGCACGCACGATCCGCACGTTCGAACTCGTCGTCGTGCCCGGTCTCGTTCAGACCGCGGACTACGCCCGCCACGTGTTCAGCTCGGCCGCCGCCTTGCAGCAGGTGCCGCACGACACCGACGCCGCTGTGCAGATTCGCCTGGAGCGGCAGCACGCGCTCTACGACTCGGCCAAGCACGTCGAACTGCTCATAGCCGAGTCGGCCCTGCGCTACTTCGCCTGCCCGCCGCAGACGATGGTGGCGCAGATCGATCGGCTGATCGCCCTGTGCGGGCTGGCGACCGTCCGGCTCGGCATCATCCCGCTCAACACTCGCTTGCCGCACATCCCGGCCAGCGGGTTCTGGATCATCGGCGACACCGTGTTCGTCGAGACCGTCAACACCGAGATCAACACCGACGACCCCGACGACGTCGCCCTCTACAACCGGCTCGCCGACAGCCTCTGGCAGGTCGCGGTCGAAGGAGATGACGCTCGACGGCTGCTCGTGCAGATCTCCACGGATATCGCCCGGCTGCCTGATCCACCGACGACGAGGGACTGACCGTGTTCACCAACTGGCGCAAGTCGACCAAGAGCCTGCACAACCCCGAACAGTGCATCGAGGTCGGCACCGCCCCCAACATGACCGGCGTGCGCGACACCAAGGACCGTGACGGCGGTCTGCTCAGCTTCACCAATGAGCGTTGGGCCGACTTCCTCGCCGCGGTGAAGGCGAACAAGTTCAACGCCTGAACCACGTACACAGCGAACAGCCCCCGGCCTTCCTGCTGCCGGGGGCTGTTCCGTCCGATCGCTACTCGGTCAGCGTTCGAGCTCTGGCCGATCCACCCGTGTGGCTCTCGCCCGCACGGGGCGCGCTTGCGGCAACCGCACTTCGAGGTACCTACGAACCCCGAACCCGTTGCGCATCGGGTAGTCCCGATCGCCGCCGGCCAAGTCGAGCACGGTGCCGATTGCGGTCTGGATGGCGGCGGCTTCCTCTGGGCTGTCGGCCATGATCCTGATGCGTGCGGTCATCGCGTTGCCTCCAATCGCGGCCTCTGCCTCGGACCGTCGCAGAATGGGCCCGGGCCGTCCTTCGTTGTGTTGGTCCTAAGCAGTCTTGATGCGAGCTGCTGGCAGCGCTGAACACCGGTCACGACGGGGGCGGAGGCACGCTGCACGCGAATTCTCCGCAGGAAGTCCCGGCCCGGATGGAAGCGCTGGCGGCTTTGGGTGGGCTGTCGCGCACGGCGCTGCACAGCCAGCTCGCCGCGGCCGTGCAGGTGGTGCTGCACGTTCGGCGGAGCGCGCAGCGGGGCCGGTATCTGGCTGGCATTGGCGTGATGCGGCGCGATGGAGAGCGGGTTCAGGTCGTTCCGGCGTGGCAGCGCGATGGCGGTTGGGCATCGGGCCGGGGGGACTTGGCCGCGCTGTTGGCGGCGAGGGGAGGTGCGTTGCCGTGCTGATCCTCGCGCTGCTGGCCGCAGCGGTGCTGTGCTGGCCGGTGGTCCACTCCCGCTACCGGCTCGGGGTTCGAGCGCGGCCGGCGCTCGGGCCGGTGCGCCACACGCGGCTGCTCGCGGTGCTGGTGTCGGCGGTCGCCGGGCTTGTTTCAGGCGGTCCGGCAGGCCTTTTCGCGGGATCGGGGCTGGCGCTGCTCGGCGTGCACTACTGGCAGTCCGTGCGGATGCGGCGAGAGCGGCTCGCTCGAGCCGACGAGCTGACCGCGGGGCTGCGGCTGCTGGTGGCTCAGCTGCGGGCAGGTGCACATCCCGCGTCGGCGGCGGAAGGTGCTGCGGACGAGGCCGGGCCAGCGGTCGCGGGCGTTTTCCGGGACATGGCGGCCACGGTTCGGCTCGGCGGCGATGTGGCGACCGTCCTGCATGGACACGAGCTCGTCGAGCTGCGTGCGCCGCTGGGACGGATCGCCAGGGCGTGGGCGTTGGCGGAACGGCACGGCGTTGCGCTGGCCGACTTGCTCGACGCAGTCCGTCGCGATGTCGAGCGGCGCACGGCGTTCCGCCGCGGTGTCGAGGCGAAGCTGGCCGGTCCGCGCTCGACGGCAGCGGTGCTCACCGGGCTGCCGATCTGCGGCCTGCTGTTCGGTGAAGCCATCGGATCGGCTCCGCTCGAGGTGCTCAACAGCGGACTGGTCGGACAGCTGCTGTTGCTGGTGGGCGTGGCCCTGTTGGCGGCCGGTGCGATCTGGACGTTGCGGCTGACCGAGGCGGTGCAGTCGTGATCGAAGTCGCCCCGGTGCTCGCGGCAGCTGCGGTGCTGATCGCTCCCAGCGCCTCGGGGCGGGAAAGACTGCGGTCGCTGCGCCCGCAGTCCCGGCCGAAGCAGCGTGCATCCGCCGTCGTGTGGCTGCTCCCGCTGGCCGTGGGATCGGTCGCCGTGCAGGTATTCGGCCTGGTCATGGGGGGCCTGATCGGCTTGGCCGCGGCGATCGCCGCGCGCCGGTGGTCGGTGGCCCGAAGGCGTGAGCGCACCGATCAGCTGGTGCTGGCGGCCGGCTGGGACCTGCTCGCCGCCGGGATGCGGGCGGGACTGCCGGTGCCGGTGGTCGTGCAGGCGGTGGCCGACGAACTCGCCGGTGCCGCGCGCCGAACCCTGCGCGAAGTCGCCGATCACCTCGCGCTCGGATCGGACGCGGTGACGAGCTGGGAGCCGGCGCTGTCGAACCCGGACACCGCCGAACTCGCCCGCGCGGCAAGACGAACGGCCCGCACCGGTCAGGGCCTGGCCGAGGTGGCAGCCGAGCTGGCCGAGCACGCCCGCGCCACGGTCACCGAGCAGGCCGAAGCACGTGCCCAACGAGCGACGGTGTGGATCTCCGCGCCGCTGGGTCTGTGCTTCCTGCCCGCATTCCTGTGCCTCGGCGTGGTTCCCGTGGTCATGGGAACTCTGCACCGGCTGACCGTGCCCTGGTAACCAATCAATCCATTGTGGACATTTGGAGGAGAGATGACGAATCTGGACCTTCCCGCTCGACGACTCCGCGTGCTTCTGCACGGTGATGGCGGGATGACGACGGCCGAGTACGCGATGGGGACGGTGGCGGCGGTCGCTTTCGCCTCGCTGCTGTTCGACATCGTCACCGGAGGCACGGTCAAGGACGCGCTCGCCGGGCTCATCGAGCGCAGCCTGGAGGGTGGCGAGGCCTGATGGCCGCACAGGTGGCTCCGGTGCCGCACGGTGCCGGAGCACCCGACCGCGGCGCGGTGACGGTCGAAGCCGCACTGGGCATCTGCTCGGTGATGGCGATGTTCGTGCTGACCCTGATCGGGGCCAACGCGCTGATCGGCCACCTTCGCTGCACGGACGCGGCGGTGGAGGCAGCGCGGCTGGCGGCGCGCGGCGACCAGGCCCGCGTCGAGGAAGCAGTCAGCCGGATGGCACCGGCAGGTGCGGCGCTGGAGATGCAGGTCGACGGCGACGTCGTCCGCACGGAGGTGAGCATGCCGCTGCCCGCCCAGCTGCCCGGCCGCTGGCTGCACGCGCGGGCGGTGGCCGTGCTGGAACCGGGCGTCGAAGGGCAGGTGGTGCGATGAAAGGCGATCGGGGAGCGGCCACGGCGCTGTCCGCGATCCTGGCGCTGGCACTGCTCACGCTGCTCGTGTTCATCGTCCAGCTCGGCGCGGTGACCACCGTCCGGCACCGGGCGGAAGGCGCTGCCGACCTAGCGGCGCTGGCCGCCGCTGCGCACGCGCCGCACGGGCAGGAAGTGGCGTGCGAGCGGGCTGCGGAAGTCGCCGACGGCATGCGCGTCTCGGTCACCGAGTGCCGATTGGAGGGCTGGAACGCCCGCGTGACCGTTCAAGCTGATCTTCCTGCGACTCTGCCGTTCGGAGGAAAGGCCAGCGCACGGGCGCACGCGGGGCCGATCGACGAGTGATCGGGGCAGCCGCGACGAACGGTCGATGAACGGTTGGAGGAGTCCGCGCCGTAGTGCTTCCGAAGCCGTTCATCCAGATGATCTTTCTGCTGACGTGTTCCGCACGAGCGCGTTCGTCGCGGCTGAACGACCGGTCGCCGACGCGGGGTGTACTCGGCGGGGTGGCATGCCGTTGATTAGAGGTGTGAGCGGGACGACTTCACAAGTTCACGACAACGAGGTCGAGAACAGGTGGTTCCCCCGAAGACCACCGGTCAACCGCCCACTGTGGAGCAAGGAGGCGGAACAGATGCAATGGTCGGCGGAGAGGTGGCAAAGCGCCTTCCGCGGCGTCCCGGCCCACCCGGCCGGGTTGACCAGCAGCCGGATCGAACTGCGCGTGCAGGCAATCGGATTCGCTTCGCGCGGTTGGCCGGTGCTTCCCGGAACCTATCCCGATGGAGACCACTGGATCGGCCGGCACGGTCGTCAGGAGCACGGCCCGATGCCGGTGCACCGCGACTGGCAGACCCGGCTGGGCACCAACCCCGACGAGGTGACGGCCTGGTGGGCCGAGCACCCCTACAGCCTGCTGATCGCGACCGGCAGCACGGTCGACGCGCTCGAGGTCGACCCGGTCCTCGGCCGGGCCGGAGCCTCGGTGCTGCGCGCCTTGGGCTTCCCGGTGCCGATCGTGGCGACCCCGAAGGGACGCTGGTACTTCATGATGGCCGGTGGCGGTGAACTCGCCTCCGAACTGGCCGACGTGCCCGGAATCCGCTTGCACGGCAAGGGGAGCTGGGTGCCCATGCCACCCTCCGCCTACCCGGGCGGCGCGGTGCACTGGCGGGTCAAGCCGGAGGTCTGCGCCTGGCGGCTGCCCACCCCGGACTTCGTGCAGGAAGCGCTCTGCACGGGTCGCGAGAACCTCGAGAACGACCCAGACGTGGCAGAACTCCTCGCGGCGAGCAGCTAACCCTGCCGACCGTGCTGGCGCCGAGCATCGGCATCCGCGCCCGGGCCCCGACGCGACCGGACACGCACACATCCGAGCACGCAACGGTTCCTCTGTGCTCAAGACCCGTTGTGGACGGTCGTGCAGCCCAGCCGATCCTCACCCAGCGCCACCCCCGAGCACGGTCGACACCGCGTCGAGAACAGCCACCGCCCCCGCCTTGTCCAGCGGTTCGTTGCCGTTCCCGCACTTGGGCGACTGAACGCAGGACGGGCACCCCGCCGGGCAATCGCAGGAAGCGATCGCTTCCCGCGTCGCGGCCAACCAAGGGACCAATGCGGCAAAACCGCGATCGGCGAATCCGGCCCCTCCCGGATGCCCGTCGTGCACGAACACCGTTGCCTCCCCGGTGTCGACGTGCATCGCGGTGGATACTCCGCCGATGTCCCAACGATCACAGGTCGCGAACAGCGGTAGCAGGCCGATCGCCGCGTGCTCGGCGGCATGCAGCGCACCGGGGATGCGCGCCGGATCCAGCCCGGCGCCCCCCGGTGCGCTGCTCATCAGCAGTTCGGAGCTGACCGTATACCAGACGGCTCGGGTCAGCAGGGTTTGCGCCGGGAGGTCCAGCGCGACCTGGTCCAGCACCTGCCCGGACGGTCGTTTCCGCAGGTAGCCGACGACCTGCGAGGTCACTTCGACTTCGCCCAGGCAGATCGTCACGCCCTGCCCGGTGTCCTGGCGCTCGATGGTCCGCAGCACCGAGATGTCCACGACGTTGCGCGGCGAGGTCGTCCAGTCCGGACTCTCCGGGTGCACCAGCGCGATACCGGTCTCCAGGTCCAGGTCGTCGACCACGAACGATTCGCCGCGGTGCAGGTACACCGCGCCGGGGTGCACAGTGCCGCAGGCGGAATCCGGGTCCACGGTGCCCAGCATCCGGCCGGAATCGCCCTCCACCACGGCGACCGGATGTCCACCGGCACCGCGCAGTTCCACCGTCCGATGTGGACGTTCGCGGGAGGTCCAGAACCAGCCGTGCGGGCGTTTGCGCAGCACGCCGTCCGCGGTGAGGGCCTGCACCGCGAGCTGCGCGGGTTCGCCGCCGAAGATCCCGAACGACGTCTCGTCGAGAGGCAGTTCCGCAGCGGCGCAGGCCAGGTGCGGTTCGAGCACGTACGGGTTGGCCGGGTCGAGCACCGTGGCCTCGACCGGCCGGTCGAGCATCGCGGGTGGGTGGTGCACCAGGTAGGTGTCCAGCGGATCGTCCCTGGCCACGAAAACCACCAGCGCCCCCTCGCCGTCCCGTCCGGCGCGACCGGCCTGCTGCCAGAACGAGGCGAGCGTGCCCGGATAGCCGGCGACCACCACGGCGTCGAGCCCGGAGATGTCGACGCCAAGCTCCAGCGCGTTGGTGGTCGCCACCGCGAGCAGTTCGCCGGTGAGCAGCGAGCGCTCCAGCTCGCGCCGGTCCTCGGGCAGGTATCCGCCGCGGTAGGAGGCGACCTTGGCCGGCAATACGTCGTCCACTTCGGACAGTGCGCGCTGTGCGGCGAGCGCGGCCAACTCGACACCGCGCCGGGATCGGATGAACGCCAGCGTCCGGGCGTCCTCGATGACCAGTTCCGTCATGATTCGCGCCGCCTCGGTGCCCGCGGCCCGGCGCACCGGGGCGCCGTTCTCGCCGAGGATTTCCTCCAGCAGCGGCGGTTCCCAGAGCGCGATGGTCCGTGCTCCGCGCGGTGAGCCGTCGTCGGTGATGGCGCGGCAGGGCACCCCGGTGAGGCGCTCCGCCAGCGCATCCGGGTCGGACACGGTGGCCGATGCGAGCACGAAGACCGGGTCGGCGCCGTAGTGCTGCGCGATCCGGCGCAGTCGGCGCAGCAGCAGTGCGACGTGCGATCCGAACACGCCGCGGTAGGTGTGGCACTCGTCGACCACGATGTGGCTGAGCCGCCGGAAGAACCGGGCCCAGCGGCTGTGGCCAGGCAAGATGCCGTAGTGCAGCATGTCCGGATTGGTGAAGATCCACCGGCCGTGCGCGCGGATCCAGTCCCGCTCGACCTGTGGGGTGTCGCCGTCGAAGGAGGCCGCGCGGACCTCCTTCAGCCCGAGCTCGTCGACGGTGCGCAGCTGGTCGGCGCCCAGCGCTTTCGTGGGGGCCAGGTAGAGCGCGGTCGCGCGGTCGTCTTCGAGCAGCCGGGACAGCACCGGCATCTGGTAGACCAGCGACTTGCCCGATGCCGTGCCGGTGGCGACCACGACGTGCTCGCCGGCCCGGACGGCTTCGGCGCCTTCGACCTGGTGCACCCACGGCTGTTCAGCGCCGCGTTCGCGGAGGGCGTCGACCAGCTGCGGCGGGACCCACTTCGGCCAGTCGGTGGTGCGGGCCGGGCGGTTCGGCAGCTGCGCGACGTGGCGGATCGGTGATTCGCCGGTCGGCACCCCGGCCAGCACGCGGTCGAGCAACCGCTTCCCTGTGTTCTGGTCCGCTGCGCGCACATCAGCGAGCCTCGCACAGCCCGGTGCGGGTGCCGCGCACGAGTTCCCGGTTCTCGCAGTCGTATCGGTATCGCTCGATCGGTTGGTTTTGGCCGTCCGGTCGGGGGCCCGGCTGGCGGCCGTCGAAGCCGGGCGGATCCTGCGGGGGCGCGCTCAATACCTCATGTCACCCGTTCGGTCCAAATCAAGATCGACCTGAACGGGTGATCAAGGTGGCTGCTGAATCGATCAAGCGATAACAAATTCCCACGTCGGAGAGAGGTGCACATCACACCGTGAGGTAAGCCACTTGTGGCCTGAATAGACTTCCGAGCCACGACGTCGCCACGGACGGCCAGAGGACGATTACCGGCCGTGCGGGCGGGGCCGCCTACCGCGCACTGGAGCCGGTCGAGAACGGCGGGAATTCCGGTGCTGAACCGAGCACAACCCAGGAGGACGGATGTCCCTGCTCACCCCGGTCCAGCACGGCTGGGCCCAGGGCGCTGCACCACCGAGCTCGCCAACCCGGATGGACCTCGCCCAACAAGCCTCCGGAATCGAACTCGGCGGCACCGAGTACGCCGTCGTCGGCGTGGTCATGGTGATCGCCGCGGCCGCGCTGGCCTTCGGATACGTCCTGATCAAGGAGGTGCTGGCCGCCGGACAGGGCACGGCCAAGATGCAGGACATCGCCAGAGGCGTGCAGGAAGGCGCCTCGGCCTACCTCAACCGGCAGTTCCGCACCCTGGCGATCTTCGCGGTGGTCGTGTTCCTGCTGCTGTTCGCGCTGCCCGCGGAAACCATCGGTGAGCAGATCGGCCGTTCGGTCTTCTTCCTGTTCGGCGCCGCGTTCTCGGCCACCATCGGCTACCTCGGCATGTGGCTGTCCACCCGCGCGAACGTGCGCGTTGCGGCGGCCGCCCGCGAAGCCGGTGAGGGACGCGAGAAGGCGATGCGCGTCGCGTTCCGCACCGGCGGCGTGGTCGGCATGACCACGGTCGGCCTCGGTCTGTTCGGCGCCGCGCTCGTGGTGCTGGTCTACGCCGGTGGCGCGCCGCGCGTGCTGGAGGGCTTCGGCTTCGGTGCCGCCCTGCTCGCGATGTTCATGCGAGTCGGCGGCGGCATCTTCACCAAGGCCGCCGACGTGGGCGCCGACCTGGTCGGCAAGGTCGAGCAGAACATCCCCGAGGACGACCCGCGCAACGCCGCCACCATCGCCGACAACGTCGGGGACAACGTCGGCGACTGCGCCGGCATGGCGGCCGACCTGTTCGAGTCCTACGCGGTGACCCTGGTGGCCTCGCTGATCCTCGGCACCGCCGCGTTCGGCCTGCACGGCCTGCTGTTCCCGCTGATCGTGCCGGCCATCGGCGTGCTGACCGCCGTGATCGGCGTGTACATCACCAAGGCCCGCAGCGGGGAGAGCGCGCTGGTCGCGATCAACCGGTCGTTCTACATCTCCGCGGGGATCTCGGCGGTGCTGTGCGCCGTCGCCGCGCTGCTGTACCTGCCGAGCTCCTTCGCCGACCTCAACGGCGTGTCCCCGGCGCTGCAGCAGACCAGCGGCAACCCGGCGGTGATCGCGCTGGTCGCGGTGATCATCGGCATCCTGCTCGCGGTGGTCATCCTCAAGATCACCGGCTACTTCACCGCCACCGAGCACCGCCCGGTGCAGGACGTCGGCAAGTCCTCGCTGACCGGTGCGGCCACCGTGATCCTCTCCGGCCTGTCGGTCGGTTTCGAATCCGCCGTCTACACCGCGCTGATCATCGGCGCGGCGGTGTTCGGCGCGTTCCTGCTGTCCGGTTCGCTGCCGGTGGCGCTGTTCGCCATCGCGCTGGCCGGCTGCGGTCTGCTGACCACCGTCGGCGTGATCGTCGCGATGGACACCTTCGGCCCGGTCAGCGACAACGCGCAGGGCATCGCGGAGATGTCCGGCGACGTCGAGGGCGACGGCGCGAAGATCCTCACCGAGCTCGACGCCGTCGGCAACACCACCAAGGCGATCACCAAGGGCATCGCGATCGCCACCGCGGTGCTCGCCGCGACCGCGCTGTTCGGCTCCTACACCGATGCGATCGGCGCGGCGCTGCACGACGTGGCCGGTCACCTCAGCGTCTCGGAGTTCTTCGTCTACGCGCCGAACGTGCTGGTGGGCCTGATCATCGGTGCCGCGGTGGTGTTCCTGTTCTCCGGTCTGGCGATCAACGCTGTCTCGCGCGCTGCGGGCGCGGTGGTCTACGAGGTGCGCCGCCAGTTCCGGGACAAGCCGGGGATCATGGACGGCTCGGAGCGCCCCGAGTACGGCCGGGTCGTCGACATCTGCACCCGCGACTCGCTGCGCGAGCTGGCCACGCCGGGTCTGCTCGCGGTGCTGGCGCCGATCGCGGTCGGCTTCGGCCTCGGCGTCGGTCCGCTGGCCGGCTACCTGGCCGGTGCCATCGCCACCGGCACGCTGATGGCGATCTTCCTGGCCAACTCCGGTGGTGCCTGGGACAACGCGAAGAAGCTGGTCGAGGACGGCTACCACGGCGGCAAGGGTTCCGAGGCGCACTCGGCCACGGTCATCGGTGACACCGTCGGCGACCCGTTCAAGGACACCGCGGGTCCGGCGATCAACCCGCTGCTGAAGGTGATGAACCTGGTGTCGCTGCTGATCGCGCCGGCCGTGGTGGCCTTCACCGTCGGCGACACCGCGAACCCCGCGGTGCGCATCGGCATCTCGGTGGTGGCGGTCGCGGTGATCGTCGCGGCGGTGGTGATCTCCAAGCGGCGCTCGACGTCGATCGCGGAGTCATCCCCCTCCGGCGACTCCGATGACAAGGCGATCAACGGCGCACCTTCATAACGCGCGGAGCGGCTCGCGGAGGGCGTCTTCCCGGTCGGGGAGGCGCCCTCCGTCGTGCGCTGGGGCTTCTGCCGCACGGCGCCCCCGGGTTCCGGGGCGGGATCGGGGGTGAGGGAGAGTCTTGCGGCACGCCGAAGGCAACTCCGATCTGTGCGAGGAGTGCGCATGAAGTTTCGTTCGACGCCCATCGCGGTGCTGGCCGCCGTCCCGTTCGTGCTGGCAGGTTGCGCCGGGGGACCGGTCAACGCCCCGGGGCAGCCGCCCGAGCCGAGCGCGGAGGCGGTCAACTGGACCGGCAGGGTGTGCGGTCTGGTCAGCGGCTTCAGCGAGTCCCAGCAGCGCATGCCCGAGCTGGACCGGAGCAACACCGCCGCGGTGAAGAAGTCGCTGATCGCCCGCATCGACGCCGCCGAGAAGTCCGCCGACGACACGGCGCGCGGCCTGAAGGACCTCGGCGCACCGCCGGTCAAGGGAGCGGAGCAGATCGGCGTCGGCTTCGAGGACGGCTTCACCGAGGTCCGCGACCTCCTGCGCGGCGCGCGAGGCAAGGCCGAGCAGATCGACACCGGCGACAAGCAGCGCTTCGAGCAGGGCATGACCGACCTCCAGCAGGAGCTGGACAAGGGCAGCCACCTGGACCTGAAGCAGAAGCTGGTCCAGCTGGAGCAGAACGCGGAGCTCAACGCGGCGGCCCACCAAGCCCCCGAGTGCCAGACCTTCTTCACCAAGCCCAAAGACAAACAGCCACCCCGCTGACCCCATCAGCCCGATGAGTCCGCAATTTCCATTGAGGTTTTTCCAGGCTCGTTTTGCGTGGCGGTGCGGGTGGCGGAACCTCAGGCGCCGCCTGGCTGCGGGATCCCGTTTTTATGTATGTCCAATACACGGCAAACGGGACTGGCCTCGCCAAGAGCCCAGGTCGGGCGGGCACAGTCTGAGAACCCGCGGCGGTGCCGGTTGCGGGGGTGGGCTATGCGCCTGCGGCGCATGCGACCCGCGACGCGCGGTGTCGGTCGTGCTTCGCGGTCACCAGCCGGACAGGATGAAAAAGGGCTCAATTGGAAATTGCGGATCTTCGCCTGGGCCCGGAGCTGGTAGGACCACAGTTTCAATTGAAACTGTGGTTTCCGTTCGCGCAATCGGGTGGAAGGCATGGCGCAGGTCGAACTGCTGTTCTAGCATGCGGGCCGTGGGCCAGCTGTCCTTCTACTCGGCCGAGGCGAGGCAACCCGTCGTCGCCGACCTGGCGGGCATGCTGTGCGGACCGGGCCAAGCGGTCGGCTTCGGCCGCGGCACCGCCGCCCGGCTGTCGGTCGTGGTCGACGCCGAGTGGCGCGCCCGATCCCTGGTCGAGGCGTGCGCGCAGCGCGGGGTGGACGCCGAGCTCGGCCGCTCCGAAGAAGGGCACCCGCTGATCCGCACCGCGTTCCGCAGCGATCTCACCGGTCTCGCCGCGCACTGGCTGCGAGGCGCGGTGAAGTCCGTCCCGGCCGGTTTCGTCCCGGACGGCGCCACCCTGCGGATCTGGGCGCTGACCGCGGGCTCCGCCGAGCCCGCCGGCTATCGCCTCGGGCTCGACCCGCACGCCCCGGACACGCACGCGCCGCTGGCCGCGGCGCTAGCCCGCTGCGGCCTCCCGGCCAAGCCGGTCGGTCCGCGCGCGGGTGGCCCGGCGCTCCGCGTCACCGGGCGCAAGCATCTGGCCAGGCTCGTCGAGCTGGTCGGGCCGATGCCCGATGGTGCGATCGAGCGAACGTGGCCGTTGGTGTCCTGGGCGGTTTGACGCATATCACGCCAGGTCACGCAACGGAACACTTTCGTCACCCGATACGTTCGTAGGGCGAGACGCCGACGTGCACAGGCGTGTTATGTGCAACCCTGTGCCTTCCCGGGCAGCGCATCTGACTGCGCACGGGGCACACTGAAGAACTTGTCGGGTAGCAAAGGATGCTTCCGGGAGAAGAGAGCAGGTAAGCGTGGCTGGGTCGACACGGACGAAGAAGGCTGGCGGGACCGGCCGGGCTTCGGGGTCCCCCAACAGCGGGGCTGGCTCCGGCGGTCGGCGTCTGGTGATCGTCGAGTCGCCTGCGAAGGCCAAGAAGATCGCCTCCTACCTCGGCTCGAAGTTCATCGTGGAGTCCTCCCGCGGCCACATCCGGGACCTGCCCAAGAACGCCAAGGACGTGCCGGAGAAGTACAAGGGCCAGGCCTGGGCCCGGCTCGGCGTGGACGTCGAGAACGACTTCGAACCGCTGTACCTGGTCTCCTCCGACAAGAAGTCCACGGTCACCGAGCTGAAGGACGCCCTCAAGCAGGTCGACGAGCTCTACCTCGCCACTGACGGTGACCGCGAGGGCGAGGCGATCGCCTGGCACCTGCTGGAGACGCTGAAGCCGAAGGTGCCGGTGCGCCGGATGGTGTTCCACGAGATCACCGAGTCAGCGATCCAGGCGGCCGCTGCGAACCCGCGCGACCTGGACCACGACCTGGTGGACGCGCAGGAGACCCGCCGCATCCTGGACCGGCTGTACGGCTACGAGGTCAGCCCGGTGCTGTGGAAGAAGGTCATGCCGAAGCTGTCGGCGGGCCGCGTGCAGTCGGTGGCGACCCGGATCGTGGTCGAGCGCGAGCGCGAGCGGATCAAGTTCGTCCCGGCCGACTACTGGGACATCTCCGCGCAGATGGACGCCGGTCCGGACGCCTCGCCGCGCCGCTTCGGCGCCCGCCTGGTCTCGGTGGACGCCGCGAAGCTGGCCACCGGCCGCGACTTCGGCCCGGACGGTCAGCTCAAGAACGCCGACACCCGCGTGCTGGGCGAGGACGAGGCCCGCGCGCTCGCCGCGGCGCTGACCGATGTGCAGCTGCACGTCTCCAGCGCCGAGGAGAAGCCATACACGCGCAAGCCGTACGCGCCGTTCATGACCTCCACGCTGCAGCAGGAGGCGAGCCGCAAGCTGCGCTTCTCGGCGGACCGCACGATGCGCACGGCGCAGCGGCTGTACGAGAACGGTTACATCACTTACATGCGTACCGACTCCACGACGCTGTCGGAGACGGCGATCACGGCGGCGCGCAACCAGGCCCGCGACCTCTACGGCGAGCAGTACTTGCCGACGCAGCCGCGCCAGTACAACCGCAAGGTGAAGAACGCGCAGGA
Organism: Saccharopolyspora sp. NPDC002376; assembly: GCF_053593195.1. Taxonomy (NCBI): domain Bacteria; kingdom Bacillati; phylum Actinomycetota; class Actinomycetes; order Pseudonocardiales; family Pseudonocardiaceae; genus Saccharopolyspora; species Saccharopolyspora sp. NPDC002376. Next base: position 65,395 of record NZ_JBSFBZ010000016.1, on the reverse strand, counting down.
GGCGCACGAGGCGATCCGCCCGGCGGGCGAGAGCTTCCGCACCCCCGGCGCGGTCGCCGCCGAGCTGGGCAACGACGTCGACGGCTTCAAGCTGTACGAACTGATCTGGCAGCGCACCATCGCCTCGCAGATGGCCGACGCCAAGGGCACCACCCTGTCGGTGCGCATCACCGGCACCGCGGCCAGCGGCGAGGAGTGCACGTTCGCCGCGTCCGGCCGCACCATCACCTTCGCGGGCTTCCTGAAGGCCTACGTCGAGGCGGTCGACTCGGAGGCCGGTGGCGTCGCCGACGACGCCGAGTCGCGGCTGCCGCAGCTGGTCAAGGACCAGCCGGTCACCGCGCCAGAGCTGTCGCCGGACGGGCACACCACCAACCCGCCGCCGCGCTTCACCGAGGCCAGCCTGGTCAAGACGATGGAAGAGCTGGGCATCGGCCGTCCGTCGACCTACGCCTCGATCATCAGCACCGTGCAGGAGCGCGGCTACGTGTGGAAGAAGGGCTCTGCCCTGGTCCCGTCGTGGATCGCCTTCGCCGTGGTCGGGCTGCTGGAGAAGCACTTCGAGCGGCTGGTGGACTACGACTTCACCGCGACGCTCGAGGACGAGCTGGACCGCATCGCTGAGGGCCGCGAGCAGCGCACCAGCTGGCTGACCGGCTTCTACTTCGGCGGTTCGGTCGGCCCGGAGGGCTCGATCGGCCGTGTCGGCGGGCTGAAGAAGCTGGTCGGTTCGGGCGTCGAGGAGATCGACCCGCGGGAGGTCAACTCGATCCCGATGTTCACCGACGACCAGGACCGCACCATCTACGTGCGTGTCGGCCGCTACGGCCCGTACCTGGAGCGGACCCTGGAGGACGAGTCGTCGCAGCGGGCGAACCTGCCCGACGACCTGCCGCCGGACGAGCTGACCCTGGAGATCGCGGAGAAGCTGTTCGCCACTCCCATGGAGGGCCACAGCCTCGGCAACGACCCGGAGTCGGGTCACGAGGTGGTGGCCAAGGAAGGCCGCTTCGGCCCGTACGTCACCGAGGTCCTGCCCGAGGGCAGCAAGGGCAAGCCGCGCACCGGCAGCCTGTTCAAGTCGATGTCGCTGGACACCGTGACCCTCGACGACGCGCTGAAGCTGCTGTCGCTGCCGCGCGTGGTCGGCAAGGACCCGGAGAGCGACAACGAGATCACCGCGCAGAACGGCCGCTACGGCCCGTACCTGAAGAAGGGCACGGACTCGCGGTCGCTGGAGACCGAGGAGCAGATCTTCTCGATCACCCTCGAAGAAGCGCTGAAGATCTACGAGCAGCCCAAGCAGCGTGGCCGGCGGGCAGCGGCGGCGCCGCTGCGCGAGCTGGGCGAGGCGTCGGACACCGGCAAGCCGCTGGTGATCAAGGACGGCCGCTTCGGCCCGTACGTCACCGACGGCGAGACCAACGCGTCGCTGCGCAAGGGTGACGACGTCGAGTCGCTGACGATGGACCGCGCGATGGAGCTGCTCGCGGAGCGGCGGGCCAAGGCCCCGGCCAAGAAGAAGGCCCCAGCCAAGAAGTCCACCACCGCGAAGAAGTCGACGACGACCGCGGCGAAGAAGACCACCACTGCGGCGAAGAAGACCACGAGCACGACGAAGAAGGCGACCGGCACCACGGCCAAGAGGGCCAGCTCCTCGTCGAAGTCGTCGTAACCCAGCGGGACGCGCTGTCGGGCCAGGACGGCACGCAGGCGCTCTCACTTCTGTACCACTACCCGGATGCGTTGACCGTGGCGCACACGGCGCCGCCGGCCCACAAGTCGGCGGCGCCGTCCGCACGGGCTCCGGAACTGGTCGAAGACCGGCGCAGCAGCAGCCTTCGAAGATGAAGAAGCCGAAGACGAACAAGGCCGGGACGATCGGCTGTTACCTGTTCCTCGTCTTCACGGTCTGATGATCTTGCTCGCCGTGTTCGGCTGAGGCCCCCGTCCGCGGTCGGGGCAGCACCGTAGAGTCGTGAGTGCGAAAACCGCCTCCAACCGGTTTTCCCACTCACGACCCGCGCACTCGACACGGGAGGCGACGCGATGCGGACCGACGCTCCGGAGCAACTGAACACCGGGGTGTGGGCGGAGGTCGTCGGCCAGCCCGATGCGGTGCGGACGCTGTACGCCGCGGCGAACGCGGCTCGCCTCCAGGCTCGCGGCGAACCGGTCCCGCCAGGCGCCATGACGCACGCCTGGCTGTTCACCGGCCCGCCTGGCTCAGGCCGCTCGATCGCGGCTCGCGCCTTCGCCGCAGCGCTGCAGTGCACTGGAGCCGTGGGCTGCGGAGGCTGCACGGCCTGCCGGACGGTGCTGCAGGGCACCCATGCCGACGTGCGCGTGGTGGCGCCGGAAGGCCTGTCGATCTCTGTCGCGGAGATGCGCTCCCTGGTGCAGGCGGCAGCCCGCCGGCCGACCACCGGCCAATGGCGCATCGTGCTCATCGAGGACGCCGACCGTCTCACCGAAGGCGCGGCGAACGCGCTGCTCAAGGCGGTGGAAGAGCCGCCCCCGCGCACGGTGTTCCTGCTCTGCGCGCCCTCTGACCACCCGGAGGACGTGTCCGTCACGATCCGCTCCCGTTGCCGCGTGGTGCAGCTGCGCACGCCGCTGGCCGACGCCATCGCCGAGGTGCTGCACGAGCGCGACGGCGTCGACGCCGAACGCGCGCAGTGGGCGGCGTCGGTGTGCGGCGGCCACATCGGCCGCGCGCGGAGGTTGGCGACCGACGAGGAAGCGCGCGAGAGGCGCGAGTCGGTGCTGCGCATCCCGACGGGCATGCGCAGGTTCTCGGATGTGTTCACCGCGGCGACCGGCCTGGTGAAGCTGGCCGAGACCGAGGCGACCACGGCGAACGAGGACCGCAACGAGGCGGAGAAGGAAGAGCTGAAGACGGCGATGGGCGCGGGCGGCACCGGCAAGGGCACGGCCGCAGCAACCCGAGGAGCCAACGCGGCGCTGAAGGAACTGGAGAAGCGCCAGAAGTCCCGCGCCACCCGCACCCAGCGAGATGCCCTCGACCTGGCCCTGGTCGACCTGGCGGGCTTCTACCGCGACGTCCTGGTGACCCGAGCGGGCGCGCCGGCCCCCCTGAACCACCCGGACTTCGAGCGCTCGATCGCCAAAGCAGCGCAGGAGTGGACCTCCGAGTCGGCTCTCCGCCGCCTGGACGCGGTCCTCGAATGCCGAGTAGCCCTGACCCAGAACGTAAAGCCGATCATCGCGGTAGAAGCGATGCTCGCCACCCTCCACACCGGCTGACCTCCACAGTGGACTAGGTCGTGACCTGCTGTCAGGGCGGACCTCGCCCCAGCCCCAGCGCGGCGTCGGCTCGTCGAGGTTCGGGCGGGCGCCGGGTCGGGAGAGCACAAGTGCCATTCGGCTTCCCCACTCCACGTAGGCCACGAAGGCCGAGCGGAACTCTGGGTCGTCCGGGAGTCCGACCTCGTCGGCGGTGTCGAGGAGCGCACCACTACGGCGAACTCCGCCGGAGAATCCCGGACATCACGGAGAAGATGATCACCCAGCGGCTCCGGGAATTGGAGCGGGAAGGCCTGGCCGACCGCGTTGTCGAGGACGCGGTGCCACCTCGGGTGAGCTACCACCTGAGCGCCGAAGGCCGGAGCCTGGCACCGGTGCTGCAGGCCCTCTACGACTGGGGCGAGCAGCGAGCCGCCAGCCACGACATCCCGATCGAGCGGGTATGACTCGTGCTGATGGTGGTCACGAACGGGACCGGTGGGGGAGGACGGCGATGATGATGGCGCCAATGAGGAGCAGGGCTGTGCCGGTCCAGAACAGCGGGACGACGTAGCCGCTGCTTGTGAGGGCCAGGGGTTCCACCGCTTGTGGGGTGGTGCCCGCTGGGGCCGCGGCGGCTGGTGGCGGCGCGGTCGTGTAGTCCACGCCGCCGTCGGGGGCTCCGGCGCGGGCGATCTGCTCGCCGAAGGACGCCTGCACCAGCGAAGTCGGCAGGCCGACTGCGTGGCCGCGCAGGAGTTGGAGGTCGAAAAGACGTGCTGCGGCGCGGACTTCGGTGCCTACGACGTTCTTCTTGAGCTCGCCGACGCTCAGCCGGATCACGCCGGCGTCGACCACGTGCTGGTCGAGTCCGGGGAGCGGCACGTCCAGGTTCGGGTGCGCGGCGTCGAGCCTTCCGAGCTCCTCTCCGCCGCGCGAAACCCCAGCACCGGCGCTTGGTAGTCCACAGTGGAGGTTGATAGGTTGCCGGTGGCGGTCGCGGTCAGGCGCGATGTGCCGACCACGTCGACCTGGATCTCCTGCGAGTCCTGGCGAAGAGCCGAACGCTCGCCAGCTGCAGGCTGGAGGTGGACTGGACGGCCTTGCGGTCCTGCCCGGGAACGTCGACGAGCTGGATGTTGGAGTGAGCCTCCGTGGCATCAGGCACCCGCAGCAGTGACCCGGTGCCGTCCGCGGTGGGCTTCCCGCCGTTGAGCAGCCCGCCCAGCGACAACCCCTCCGGCAGCGCGTTCACGGCCGATGCGCTGCCCATCGAGTACCGGGCGTCGGCGATCGGCGACACGTACGGCCCGGCCTTCTCGTCCCAGCGGGCATGCACGCTGCCGTTCAACCCATTGAGCTTGACCAGCTGATCGGCCGGCGAACTCGACGGCTGCATGCTCGTACTGATCGGCTGCTCCCGGTCCGGCAGCGCGGCCTGCGCCAACCCGACCGGCGTCTGCGGGGTCTTCCCGAGCACCGACACCCCGAACGGCGACGCCTCGGCGACCGACCGCTCGTGCGCGAAATACGCTGTGGAGTTGGCCTGTGCGATGGCCCACCCTGTCCCGGCCTCGGCGACGGACTGCTTCGGCAGCTTCTCCTCGAAGTCCGGGTCGCCGAGGATCGAGCCGGTCGGCACGGTGTTCGGCAGGATCCGCACGATCCCGATCAGGGTCCCGGCGTCGGCGACGATCGTCCCGGGAGCCGGAGCCGACACGGAAGCCGGAGGCTGCCCGGGATCCGCTGGCGAGGGGATGGGCGTGGTCGGCGGTGAGCTCTGCGCGAAGGCGGCGGGCAGCGAAAGCCCGGCTACGGCCAACGACACGGCAGCGCACACGCCGAACCGGCGAACAGCACGCATCCGACCCCTCCAGGTCGAGTGACGGGCATCACGCCGATCTCAACGATGCTCACCCGGCGAAGTGACGCCCGCCTTCGGCTGAACCGGGGGTCCTGCACGCCCCGTCGAGAGGGCCCGCTACACTTGACCGCGCAATGCCGCCTTAGCTCAGTCGGCCAGAGCGACGCACTCGTAATGCGTAGGTCAAGGGTTCGATTCCCTTAGGCGGCTCGCTGGAAGACCGCAGGATCACTCAGGTGACCTGCGGTTTTTCTTTTGCGCTGGCCGAGGGCTGGTCCCCTGCTTCCATGTCGAGTTCTCGGTTGTCGGGTGAACCGCGCGTAGGCTCTGCGGACGGAAATGGCACGCGGTCGTCGGAGGTGTGCCGCGGTGATCGGGGATGGGCGAGTGCTCGATTACGACGTTGAGGCTCGGGAGTACGACGCTTCTCGGGGTGGCGAGCCCAGGGCGCAGGCGGCGGCTGACGCGCTGGAACGGCTGCTGCCGCAGGGGCCTTCCGTGATCCTGGACATCGCGTGCGGCCCCGGCATCGTGACGAGTCGGCTGCTGCGGCCGGAGCGAACAGTGGTGGGGGTCGACCGCTCGTCCGGGATGCTGAGTCTGGCCGCAGAGCGAGCACCTGGCGGTGTCGTGCGCGGTGAGGCTGGGCGGTTGCCGGTGAAGTCGGGAAGCGTGGACGCGGTCGTGATCGTCTGGTGTTGCATCTGCTGCCCGACTCCGCGCCGGTGCTGGCCGAGGCAGCCAGGGTGTTGCGTCCTGGTGGGGTGCTCATCACCACCGTCGACAAGGACGACGCGTACTTCGTCGAGGACAGCGATATCGCCCGGACCACTGCGGAGCTGCGACGTCAGTACGCGCCCCGAGTGACCGATCGCTGTGCGCGGGTGCTGGCTGAGAGCCGCCTTGAGCTCGTGGGCGAGACGCTGTTCCCCGGGGTCGGCCAGGGCCGCAGCCCGCGCGAGTGGCGAGAAGCGATCGAGTCCGGGCACGTTCCCTGGAGGAGGCATGCCACGCCGGACCAGGTAGCGGACGTGCGCCGACGCCTCGCCGGACTACCTGACCAAGACGTGGCGCGCCCAGACCCGCTCTACCGCCTCGTCGCTTTGAAGAGCCCGGGGAACCGCCGCCCCTGACTGGCTTTCTAGTCGCAGTACTGCGCTGTTGCCCAGTGGGTGCCGGGGATCATGTGGGCGACGTAGCGGGCGTCGGTTGCGGTGAAGGTGAACTCGACGTACGGGTAGGCGGTGGTGTCTTCCGGGAAGTCGTCGTCGGGGCAGTCGTCCCAGAAGCCGTCGGCTTCCCAGAACGCCGGCGTGTTCTGCTCTTCGCTCACTTCGGCGGACTCGATGATCTCGTCGATCCGGTCGATGAAGTACTCGCCCGGGTCCTCCTCGCCGTTGATCTTCTTCTCGAAGGCGTCCCGCAGCACGTGCTCGTCGGCTGTCGCGGCCGCCTGCTCGAAGGAAATGGGCAGCTGGTCGCCCGTGAGCCCGTCGTCGATGTAGAAGGACCCCTTCTTCATCCGGTGCCACACGTCGATCACGAGGTCGAGCGGTACCCGTTGATCTGGCGCTGACCGCGGATCGTGGTGGACTCTGGTGTTGTGAGCACCGCTGACCGGGAGCGATTGCGGGCGACGTTCGGTGCAGACGCCGAGCGGTACCAGCGCTGCCGTCCGGGGTATCCGCCCGCCTTGTTCAGCTGGCCATCGCGTATCGCTGCGCTGCTTGATTCGTCGGTGAGTTCCCGCGTTCTCGAATCGAGGCGTCGCGGACCTTGATATCGACTTAAGTCGAGGTTTTACGTTGATCTCGTGCCGGTCGGGATTTCCGGCGGTATGCAGAGAGTTTCGTAGCAGCGAGGAGATGCGCCATGACGGTTCAGGTCGCCGGGGTCGAGGTTCCACAGGAGGATGTGGATGCCATCGTTGCTCTGGTCTCCGGAGTTGAGCACGCCCAGCAGAACGCGCTTCCGGATGCGTTCATGAGTGCGTTCCGGCAGGACGCCATGTGGACCACCGCGCACGGGAAGCGGCTGACCGGTTTCGACGAGATCAGCGCCTTCACCCACAAGGTGCTGCCCGCAACGATCGAAATGCCCGTGACCGCTACCTACGAGGCCTCGTACATCTTGTTCATCCGTCCGGACATCGCCGCGGTCAAGATCCGGCAGCGTCCCGTCACCCGTGACGGGCAGCCGTTGGACGAGGTGTTCCGCGGGCACGACGATCCGTCCGCGTTGGTGGTGGAACAGCCCGACGCGGTCCCGGGCACGCCGCTGTACGTCCTGGCGAAGGACGACGGCGAATGGCGCGTCGCAGCCGCCCAGAACACAAAGGTCCTCGACCCCGAAACCCTCGCCGCGATCTGACCGCCGCAGGCTGGGCGGGCGCTGGGAAAACCGCAAGGTGGCGTGACCTGCGATTTCCCTTCGGGATCGTGACTGGGGTGTGGGGAGGGCCTAGCCTTCGCTTCGTGGTGAACGTCTTGGCCGGGGTCATCGGGGCGCTGCTGGGGTTCGTCGCCTCGCTCCGGAAGGAGATCGACAGCGCGTAACCCCTGGAACTGGCAACGCGCCCCCGGTGTCGGGGGCGCGTTGCCGTGGGGTCAGTGGATGACGTCGTAGACGAGCTTTTGGATTCCGTTGGAGTAGGCGGTGCTTTCGACGAGCTTGAGGTTCTGCTTGTCCTTGTCGGTGTCGCTGAAGAGCTTCTTGCCCGCTCCGAGGAGGACAGGGAAGAGGAGCAGGTGGTAGCGGTCGATCAGGCCGGCGTCGGCGAGGTTGCGGTTCAGGGTTGCGCTGCCGTTGATGATGATCGGGCCGCCTTCGGTCTCCTTGAGCTTGGCGACGTCGTCCAGCGAGCGCAGGATGGTGATCTCGCCCCAGTTGTCCACCAGGTCCTCGTCCTTGAGGGTGGTGGAGACGACGTACTTCGGCATCGTCTTGTAGCGGGGGAATTCCTCGGTCATCTGCGGCCACACCGGGGAGAACGCCTCGTAGCTGACCCGGCCCATCATCAGGGCGGTGGCTTCTTCCTGCTCGCGCCCCTTGATCTCGAAGACCGCTTCGTCGAACTCGATGTCCTTGAAAGTCCAGCCCGCGTTGCGGTAGCCCGGCTCCCCACCGGGGGCCTCGACGACGCCGTCCAGCGAGACGAAGGCGGTGGCGATCAGGTTGCGCATCTGCTGCTCCTATGTTGTTCCGGCTTGCTCTCATCAACGCATCGAACGGTAGCCGCCGGGATCGACACCTCATGTCGAAAAATTTTTGATGATCTGATCGGTCCAGGTCATGGCGGGTTTCAAGGGCTCTTTCGGTGGTTCGATGGTGGCACCGCCGGGTCGATGCAGCCACCGCTCGGCCCGTGGGCGTTGGACGGGGCCGCGGATTTGTGAGCATGGTCGGGTGGCCGAGGAGCACGCGCGGTTGTTCCAAAGCGTCGGTCGTGCCTTGGGCGACGAGTCCCGGACGCTGTCCCAGCTCGCGGCGGGCCACGAGACGCCGAACGGTATCAACGAGCGCATCCGGACCATCTGGTTCGACCCGGCGAACGCCAACGCCCTCGACGAACTCCTGCACGACCTCACCTAGAGCCTGTCCGTTTGGTCGGTCGGTGGCTCTAGAGTTCTCGCTCGTGGCTGAACCTTCCTCGTACCTCGAAGCAACGGCGGGCGCCTACGATGCCGTTGCTGTCCTTTATGCCGAACTCTTCCGCGATTCGCTTAACGGATTTCCGCTGGACCGCGCCATGATCGCCGCGTTCGCCGAGCTCGCTCGGACCCCTGGTGCCGGACCCGTCGCAGAGCTGGGGTGCGGCCCCGGATTCCTGACCGCGCATTTGCAGGGCCTGGGGCTGGACGTCTTCGGCGTCGACCTGTCGCCGGTGATGATCGATCTGGCTCGCGAGGCGTACCCGGACCTGCGGTTCGAGGTCGGCTCCATGGACGCCCTGGACATCGCCGACGGGACGCTGCAGGGCATCCTGTCCTGGTACTCGGTCATTCACGCCCCGCCGCAGGACATGCCCTCGTACTTCGCCGAGTTCCAGCGGGTGCTCGCGCCTGGCGGTCACCTCTTGCTCGGCTTCTTCGAGTCGGAAGACGGGCTGATCGAGGCGTTCGACCACAAGGTGACGACCGCCTACCGGTGGCCGATCGACGATCTCGCGGAGCTGGCCGGCAAAACCGGGTTCGTCGAAGTCGGACGGATGTTGCGCGAGCCGCACGAGGAGGAACGGCAGCTCCGCCACGGCCACCTGCTGATGCGCAAGGGCTGATCGCCTGCCCATCCACGGTTGTCGGCCCGTCGCACGACTCATCGGACAGGCCCTGATCGTGGGGCACCCGGGGCTGTGTCAATTTCTCGCGAAATTGACCATCACCCGGGTGACGCCGCCGCAAGGAGGTGCGGAAGTGGTTGTGGGGTTGGGCGTTTCGTTCTGTGGTGCTGCGTTCGATGCAGTCCGGGGTCAGGAGGGACCGGGCGTGGAAAACCTGTTTTTCGGGTCGGCAGAAGGGGGCATGATGACCGGGGAACCAGGAGAGGGGCGTCGTGGAGCGAGTTGGACCGCCGATCGTCGGTGCTGAGCGGGAGATGTTGCGGGGGCACTTGGACTTTCACCGCGCCACGTTGGCGATGAAGTGTGCGGACCTCGGCGACGACGAGCTGCGGCAGCAGGCGATGCCACCGTCGACGTTGTCGTTGCTCGGGTTGGTTCGGCACATGGCCGAGGTGGAGCGGGCGTGGTTCCGGCGGACCATCAACGAAGAGCACGACCTCCCATTGGTGTGGTCGGACGAAGGCGACTTCCAGGCTGCGTACGCCGCGAGTAGATCTAGTCGGGAGGAGGCGTTTCCGGCTTGGCAGAACGAGATCGAGCACGCGCGCAGGATCGAGCGCGCGGCTGAGTCGCTGGACGTGACCGTGCACAACGCCAGGTGGGGCAAGGACGTGTCGCTGCGAATGGTGATGTTGCACCTGATCCACGAGTACGCCCGCCACAACGGCCACGCGGACCTCCTCCGCGAAGCCATCGACGGAACCGTCGGCGTGTGAGCTGTCAGGCTTCGGCGAGGGTTGCGGCGAAGGCTCGCAGTTGCGACGTTTCCGCTGCTCGCGGATAGGTCAGGGCGAGCGTTGACGGCGGGAGTCCGGTCACCGGGACGAGGCTGATGTCCCGGCGGGCGTGGTGCTGGGCACGCTCCCGCTCATCGCCGGACGTTGGGCGCTCGATCCGCTGCACTCCTCGGTCGGCTTCCCGATCCGGCACCTCGGGGTGTCGGAGGTGCGCGGCCGGTTCACCACGTTCGACGCCGAACTCGTGGTCGGGGAGGGGATCGCGGACGACGCGAGGTCAGAGCTTGGTGAGGGCTTGGGTGAAGTCTGCGATGAGGTCCTCGGTGTTCTCGATGCCGACGCTGATGCGGACCAGGTCGTCGGTGATGCCGAGGGCCTCGCGGTCTTCGCGGCTCATGCCCGCGTGCGAGGTCGCGGCTGGGCGGGTGATCAGGGACTCCACTCCGCCGAGACTTGGTGCTTCGTAAGGGAGTTGGAGCGCGTCGATCAGGGATTGGGCCGCTGATATGCCGTCGGTGAGACGGAGGCTGAGCATTCCGCCGAAGCCGGTGAACAGCTCTGCGGCGTGCTGGTGGTCCGGGTGTGTGGGCAGACCGGGGTAGTTCACCTCGCTGATTTTCGATTGTGCGGCGAGGAATTCGGCCAACTCCAGGGCGCTGGCGTTCTGCGCTTTGACGCGCAGCGCCAGCGTCTTCAGGCCGCGGGCCAGCAGGAATCCGGCGTGCGGGTCGAGGCTTCCGCCGAAGTGGTTCAACGTGGTGCGGACGCGTTCGACGCGGTCCGCGCGGCCGATGACGGCACCCGCGACGATGTCGGAGTGGCCGTTGAGGTACTTCGTCGCGCTGTGCAGGGAGAGGTCGAAACCGAGCTCGGCAGGGCGGAAGTTGACCGGCGTGGCGAAGGTGTTGTCGATCAGACTCACCAGGCCGTTGAACTGCGCGAACTCCACCACCTCGCGCAGCTTTCCGACGCGCATGAGCGGGTTCGCGATGCTCTCCACCAGGATCGCCTTGGTGTTGGGCGCTGCTTCCCAGGTGTCCGGTCGCTGCGGGTCGATGAACGTGACCTCCCAGCCGAAGTCGGTGGCGTGCTCGGTCAGGAAGTCGTGCGTGCCGCCGTAGAGGCAGTTGCCAACGAGCAGGTGGTCCCCGGCGCGCAGCACGCTGTGCAGGGCCGTGGTGATCGCTGCCATGCCGGACGTGGTCGCCAGCCCGGCCTCGGCGCCTTCCAGCGCGGCGAGCTTGTCGTGCAGATACGACTGGGACGGCGTCGAATTCAGCCGGATGTAGCGGAGGTCGTGGTAGTCGGTGCCGGGCGGCACGGAGTAGACCGTGCTCTGGTAGATCGGGAACACCACGGCGCCCTCCGGGCCCGGACGCCGTTCGCCGCCGTGCACCGCCACTGTCTCGATCCGCGACATCGCAACCTCCATCGGCATGGACCCGCTCCGCCGTCACACTAGGTTCGCGGTCACCGGGGCGGAAGCCGCTGATCCCGCGATCGCTCACCGCAACCGGACCGCCGTGTCCGCACCCGGTCGAGTGGATCTTGGGGATGAAGCGTGTCGACGCCCGGATTGCGAAGGATCGACGTCGGTCACGGCGCCACGCCGGGACGGTGATCACTCGATCAGGTGAGTTTTGCGGAGTTGAAGGGGTGAATCGGAGCCCGGATGTCCGCTCGACACCGTCCGTGAGGAGCCGAACGGTCTTCGGATTCCACCAGGCTCCGGTTCACCGAAAATTGTGACCACTGTGGACTCAGGGTGTTCGTCGCGGTTTCTTGTGGCGGACTTTCCAAGTCCTCCGGGCGATGTGCGCAAAACCTTTCCCGCTCATGCCATCGGGCCATTCCGGAATGCATTCCCCGAGCACCTCGGCTGGAATCTTCCTGGGCCGCCCCGCGCCGGATCGAACGGCATTCGGCGCCTATGCGGAATTCAGCCCGGCCACCGCCCGATGCGGCGGATGGCGGGAGGAGTGGAATCCGATGGCAATTCGAGAGAAGACCGCACTCGGCGGTCTCGCCGCGTTGTTCGCAGTCAGCATCCTGTGCACCGCGACCGATCTGTCCGCCGCCATGACCGCGCCGGACCTCGACCCCGGTCCCGCGGGCAACTTCGCAGCCGACATCGCTGCTCCGAGGCCTGTGCAGGCCCCGGAGTCCGACGCGGAGTGGGTGCCGCCGACCACGGGCGAGATCAGCAGCGAATTCGGCGATCGTTGGGGGACCGTGCACAACGGCGTCGACATCGCCAACGACGAAGGCACCCCGATCCGGGCCGCTTCGGAAGGAGTCGTCATCGATTCCGGACCGGCCAGCGGATACGGCATGTGGATCAGGATCCAGCACGACGGCGACATCATTTCGACGTACGGGCACATCGACTCCAACTTCGCGGAAGTTGGTGAATCCGTGCGGGCCGGTGAGGTCATCGCGACGATGGGCAACCGCGGCCAATCCACCGGACCGCACCTGCACTTCCAGCTCGACGTCGCCGGACGACCGGTCGACCCAGTGCAGTTCTACGCCGACCGTTCCGCCGAATTGCTCGGCTGAAAACCGGTCCACGCGCTCCAGCCCCGGTTGGTCGTCGCGCGATCGGCGCTGCCACAGTGGCAGGCCCCGGAGCCGGTCGAGCCGCCCGACGGGCGGTAACCGCTGTTATCACTGCGGAGTGTCGCGCGGCGAACGACCTCCGAACCCAGCGGCGATCACCCGGCGCAGCCGGAAGTCGTCCGGAAGGACGAACCGACCATCACCCTCCTGGTCGATTGTCGTGGTGCTCCGGTAGCTACTTCGATCGCATTAACGCGCTGGAAGGATAGTGATGGAGCGAGTGGACATGGCTGGGATCGTCGGCGGCGGAGTGCTCGCCGGGGACAACCGACCGGATGACTGGGAGCGCCGGATCACGGTGCGCTCCGAGCAGCTCTACCGCACTCGGATGGTTCAGCGGATGCTGCTGCTCTGGGCGGTGCCGGGCAACTTGTTGCTGGTGGTCCTCGGAGCGATCGCGCTGGCGTTATGGGGGATAGCGGTACCGGCCGCGGTGGTGTTCGTGCTGGCGGTTGCCTCGATCGCGGTGGCGGCGAGGTTCGTCTACCAGCAGCACTTTAAGGTGCGCGCGGTGGAGACGGAACTGCGTGCGCTGGAGCACGGCTACCGCGAGAACCTGCTGGACGAACTGGGGAACGGGGACCTGCTGGGGGTGCACAAGCGCTACCGGGCGCAGCTGCCGGAGCTGGTCGAGCGCTACCGCGGCGAAGCGCGGCGCGACCAGTGGAAGGACAACGCCCTGCAGACCGTGGTGGTGGGCGGCTCGATAGTTGCTGCTGCGGTCACCGCCACTGCTATGTCCATTGTGGATATGCGTTGGGTGGCTGCGGTGCTGAGCCTGCTGGTCGCGGTGTCCGCGGCCTTCGCCGGGTACGCGAAGTACCGGGACCGCGCGCAGGCGCTGCAGCGGACCGCGGACTCCTTGGAGCGGGAGTACGAATCGGTGGAGCTGCGGGTCGGGCGGTACCGTCGGTTCGACAGCGAACGCCAGGCGTACGCGGAGTTCGCCGATGCGGTGGACGCGCTGCGGGCCGAGCAGGCGCGGCGGTTGCCGTCGGCAGCGATCAATGGGCCGAGCCAGTAATCACGCCAGGTCTGTTCGCTCGAAAGTGGGGCGCAGGGACGGGAAATCGGTCACCAAGTGTCTACATTTCCCACCTAAGTGATCGCTGAATAGTGGAGGTTGATCCTTCCGTAATCTCCGCCCGGGCACAGGAATTTCGGCCTGTGCAGAGAGGAGATTGCGAGATGAAGCGCACCCTTACGGCCGCGGCGGCTGTGCTGGTCGGCGGCGCTGGTGCCGTCGGATTCGCCGGTGCTGCGAACGCCGAACCCGTTCCGATGCCGGCGCCGGCGCCGGCGCCGGGGCAGTTGCCCGCCGAACTGCCCACGGACAACAACCTCGCGCAGACCGCGTTCCACGCTGCGGGGACGCTGCACTCCGCGCAGCAGACCATCGGCGACGTGGTTCCGCTGGACAGGCAGCTCGCCGGCCGCAGCGGCGACCCGCTCGGCGACCTCGCCAGTGGCCTCCTGGGCGGCCTGCCCGCCAAGGACCTGCTCGGCGGTCTCACCGGTGTGGCCGGCAAGGCCGGCGGGCAGACCAACGCGGTCACCGGCCTGCCGGAGCAGCTGCTCGGCACCCTGCCGGTCGGCGACGTCGTCCCGGTCGCGCACACCATGCCCGTGGGCAGGAGCGGCGTCACCGACATGCTGCCGCCCGGCGTTGCGCCGTCGGTGGACTACCTGAAGCCCACCACCAAGCCCGCGCAGCTGCCGCAGCAGCTCCCGCAGGACGTGGACCTGGTCGGCGAGACGGTCAACGGCGTCGTGAACAGCACCCCGCTGGGCCGCGTCGGTGACCCGGCGGAGGTCCTCGGTGGCGGTAGCGACGTGGTCGGCGGCCTCGCCGGCAACCTGACCCAGAGCCTGCCGGTCGGCAGGGCGGCCGCGGGCGATCTCCCGCTGGAGCCGGTCACCGACCTGATCCAGCACGGCCCGCTCGGTGGAAACCAGCAGCTGGGCGGCTGATCCAGCACAGCGGTCCGCCACATCTCCGCCCGCGTCGGAGCGCTGAACTGCAACGGGCGGCCCCGAAACCCGCGCTGTCGGCGATCGGTAGCGCGGTCGTAGGACCGAACCGGCGAGTGCGTAGCCGGTAGCGCCCTCGAATCAAGACTCGATGGCCCTCGCGAACACGCGGGGGCCATCGTCATGCCTCGTGAGCGGTCGCAAGCGCCACCACCGCCGCGTTGGGCCAAAAGGGTGGAGCGCGTCCGACCCGCATCATGAACCGGCGCCCCGCGCATTTCCCTTCCGCGACGGGAGGGGACGCGATGTTGTGGTCGACGGTGGTGGTCGTGGCGGGACTGGCGCTCGCCGTTCCGGGAATCCGCAGGTACTTGCGCCGACGCCGGGCGGTGTCCCGCGCGCGGACCGAACTGGCCTGGTTCTACCAGCAGCGACCGCAGCGCGAGCGGTTCACGCCGGGCAGCGGCAAGCACGCATCGACGGTCCCGGTCGTCGTGCTGCGCCGCGTCGACGGCACGGCGTTGGGGAGGGTGCCCCGGCATCGGTGACGTGATCCGGTGCGCGAGAAAGGAAGTTGCTCCGCCCGTTCGGGGGGTGGATATTGGTCTCCGTCTACTAGTTGAGTGCTGCAAGCAAATTTCTGGGGATGTCGGGGTGCCGCAGCGCTCCAGCCGGATTCGCACGCCGGCTCCGAACGAGGAGAACAGATGTCGGAAACGGCTGTGCCGTCAGCACGGCCCGCGGCTTCCGCGCTCAGCCACCGCCAGATCCTGACCGTGCTCACCGGCCTCCTGCTGGGGCTGTTCCTGGGCGCGCTCGACCAGACCATCGTCAGCTCCGCGATCCGGGTGATCGCCGACCAGTTGCACGGCCAGACCGCGCAGGCGTGGGTCACCACCGCCTACCTCATCGCCTCGACCATCACGACCCCGCTGTACGGCAAGCTCTCCGACATCTACGGTCGGAAACCGCTGTACCTGACCGCGATCTCGCTGTTCCTGGCCGGATCGCTGCTGTGCGGCATGGCGAACTCGATCTACGAGCTGGCCGCCTTCCGCGCGGTCCAGGGCCTCGGCGGCGGTGGCCTGATGTCGCTGGCGCTGACGATCGTCTCGGACATGGTTCCGCCCCGGCAGCGCAGCCGATACCAGGGCTACTTCATGGCGACCTTCGGCAGCGCCAGCGTGATCGGGCCGGTGGTCGGCGGACTGTTCGCCGGGATGGACAGCTTCCTCGGCATCGACGGGTGGCGCTGGGTGTTCCTGGTGAACCTGCCGGTCGGGCTGGTCGCGCTGGCCGTCGTGACGAAGGTGCTCAACGTCGCCACCGAGCGCGTCCAGCACCGCATCGACTACCTGGGCGCGGCGTCGCTGGTCGTGCTGCTGGTGCCGCTGCTGACCGTTGCCGAGCAGGGACGCGAGTGGGGTTGGCTGTCGTCGCTGTCGCTGACCATGTTCGGCATCGGGACGCTGGGTCTGGTGCTTTTCGTGCTCGCCGAGCGGCGGATGGGGGCGGAGGCGCTGCTGCCGCTGCGGATGTTCCGGCTGCCGTCGTTCCGGATGGGCAACATCCTCAACTTCCTGGTCGGCATCGGCATGTTCGGCGGGCTGAGCTCGGTGCCGCTGTACCTGCAGATCGTCAAGGGCCTGAACCCGACCGAGGCCGGTCTGATGCTGCTGCCGATGACCGCCGGGATCATGATCTCCAGCGGAACGGTGGGGCAGCTGATCGCCCGCACCGGCCGGTTGAAGGTGTTCCCGATCATCGGTTCGGCGCTGATGGCCAGCTCGCTGTTCCTGTTCAGCCTGATCGAGGTGGACACGTCGCTGGTCCAGGTGGGGGCGACGGCGCTGCTGATGGGCGGCGGGCTCGGCATGCTGATGCAGACCCTGACCCTGGTGGTGCAGACCGACGCCACCCCGCGCGACCTGGGTGTGGCGACGGCGTCGGTGAACCTGTTCCGCCAGACCGGCGGCACGGTGGGCGCGGCGGCGTTCCTGTCGATCCTGTTCAGCACGGTCGGCGGCCGGATCGCGGACGCGATGCGAGCCGCGGCGTCCTCGCCGGACTTCATCGCGGCGACGCAGGACCCGGCGGTCAGCGCGGATCCGGCGAACCAGGCCTTCCTGCAGGCACTGCGCGACGGCCAGCCGATGGACCTGAACGACACGTCGTTCCTGCACCACCTGGACCCGCGCCTGGCCCACCCGATCCTGGAGGGCTTCGCCAGCTCGATGAGCACGGTCTTCTTCATCGGAGGCTGCGTGGTGGTCCTGGCCTTCGCCCTGACCTGGTTCCTCCGAGACGTCCGCCTGGACTGATCCCGTTCCACAGACTTGTCCACAGAACCCGCCAGTTATCCCCAACCCTGTGGACAACTAAGAGATCAGTCCTGTTTGGCCTGGTAAAAGCCCGTGAGTCTTTTGTGCTGCTAGAACGACACCGAAGACTCGCGGGTCACGACCAGCCGAAACGAAAAAGCCCTCCCACGCGCTTGAAGCGGGGAGGGCTTGTTCTTGGAGCCGGGGTTCAGTGACCGTGTTCCTTGGCTCGTTCGTACGAGCGCTTGATCTCGGCCTCGGCCTCGACGCGGCCGACCCACGTCGCACCCTCCACGCTCTTGCCCGGTTCCAGATCCTTGTACACCTCGAAGAAGTGCTGGATCTCCAGCTTGTAGAACTCGGCGATGTGGTGGATGTCGCGCAGGTGCTCCTGGCGCGGGTCGTCCGAGGGCACGCAGATGACCTTGTCGTCGCCGCCCTTCTCGTCCCGCATCCGGAACATGCCGATGGCGCGCGACTTGATCAGGCAGCCCGGGAAGGTCGGCTCCTGGACCAGCACCAGCGCGTCCAACGGGTCGCCGTCCTCGCCGAGGGTGTCCTCGATGAACCCGTAGTCGGCCGGGTACTGGGTGGCGGTGAACAGCGTCCGGTCGAGACGGATCCGTCCCGTCTCGTGGTCCACCTCGTACTTGTTCCGGTTCCCCTTGGGGATCTCGATCGTGACGTCGAAGTCCACGCGGTTCCTCACTCGTCTTGCGTCGGATGCAGCCGCCCGCTCCCGCGCGCGGCCACGTCTAGTGTGGACCACGGCAGCGCACCGAGCCCCACCGCAGTGTGGGAGCTCGCAATCTGGCAGTCTGGCGATCCGTCGAGGAGGAGCACGTGCCCGAACCCCAGAACAGCCGGGGTGAGGTGGCCGAATCCGACGCCGGGACGTCGTCACCGGACAGCGAGAGCCCGAGCCGAACCGCTGCGCCGTCGCCGAACCGACCTGCGGAAGCCCCCGCCCCGGAGGCGTCGGACACCACCCCACCCGAGACCGACCGAACCGCGGATGGCAAAGCTGTGACCTCGGATGATGTCGAGAAGACGCCGGAGTCGGCCGAGTCGGCGGACGACGCTGAGACCAAGCGCACAACCACCGTGTCGAAGCGCGTGTCGGGCGCGCTGGTCGGCCCGGAACCCGAGGATCCGGCGGAAGCCGAGACGGCTCGGTCGAAGACCGTCGAGAAGGCGGAGTCGGGCGGCGAGGCGAGCGCCTCGAAGCGCGTCGCGGGCAGCCTCGAGGCCGACTCGGTTGCCGAGGACGCGGACGCTGATCAGGGTGACGCTGAGGGGTCGACCTCCGCTGACGACTCGGCTGATCAGCCAGACAGCAGCAATGACTCGAAACCTGCCGCTGAGGACGACAGCGCGGCTGCCGAGACCGAAGCTGCTGCCGAGAAGTCCGACGCTGCTGAAGCGTCTGATGATGACGTCAGCGCTGATCAGGACGCATCCGAGACGCCGGCGAGCGACGACGACTCGACCGAGGAGCAGGAGACTTCGGAGTCTGCTGATCAGGACGCTGCTTCGGACGAAGCCGATGGCGACGCTGCTGCGGAGGAGACCGACGTAGCGGACTCGACCGATGCCGACGCTGGTCAGGACGACGACGCCGAGGCAAGCGACGACACCACCGATGAGTCGGAGTCCACTCCGGCTGATCAGGACGTTGAGGAAGCCGCCGAGAGCGACGCGGAAAACCCCGCCGCTGCCGAGAGCGCGTCGGCTGACGAGGAGTCTGACAGCGCTGCGGAGGCCGAGAGCTCGGACTCCGAGGACAGCGACGCCTCGGGTGCAGTGACGTCCGGAGCTTCCGGGCGAGTGACCGGAACCGTTGACCTCAGCGACGAAGCGGACTCCGAGGACTCCGCTGATGCGCAGAAGGAGTCGGCTGAGAAGGACGAATCCGCCGCCGACGAACCGTCCGACGACGCTGCCTCCGAAGCGGAGGAGGACGAGAAATCAGCCGAGGAGCCCGCTGAAGAGTCGTCGTCTGACGAAAAGGCAGCCGAGGCGCCGGAGAACGCCGACGAGAAGTCCGATGACGCGGAGAAGTCGTCGTCGGAGGACGTCGAGTCGACTCCGTACGAGTCGCAGGCGGCTGAGCAGTCGACCTCCGACGAGCAGGACTCGGACACCGCTGACGACCAGGAACCGTCCTGGCCGTCGGACGAGTCGACTCCTGCCGAAGGGTCCGAAGCCGAGCAGTCGTCGGAGGATGCCGAAGCCGAGCAGTCGTCGGAGGACGCCGAAGCCGACGAGTCGTCGGAGGACGCCGAGTCGGAGGACGCCGAGTCGGAAAGCTCTGACGAGAAGGAAAGCTCTGACGAGAAGGAAAGCTCTGACGAGAAGGAAAGCTCTGACGAGAAGCCGCCTGCTCCGGCCGCTCCGCCGGAGACCGCGGTCGAGCAGACTCAGCAGTTCCGGCCGATCACCGACGTGCCGCCGGTCGCAGGCGTCGAGCAGACGCAGCAGATCAGCCGGGTCGACGTCGCCGGGCTCGGGCCGATCGACAGCACGCAGAAGATCTCGCGCGTCCCCGACGAGCGGCCGGTCGAGTCCACCCAGAAGATCGCCAAGATCCCCGCCGAGTCGGAGGTGGAGCGGACCACCCGCCTCGAGCTCTCCGACCTCGCCGACCTGCGCGCCCCGGCAGATCCGGGTCCGGCGACGCAGCGGATCCCGGTGGTGCCGCCGGTCGAACCGGCCGAGCAGACCCAGCAGTTCGTCCGCCCGGACTTCGACGCTCCCCGCTCGGCGTCCGCCGCGGACTTCGCCGGCCTGAACGCCCTGACCACGCCCACGAACAACCGCGGCGGCCTGGGAGTTCCGGCCGCCTCACCCGAGGACTTCGCCGGTCTCACAGCCCCGTACGCCAAGCCGTCGCAGGGCCTGACCCCGCCCGCCGCGTCACCCGCCGACTTCGCCGGGATGACCGCGCCGCGGGCGGAACCCGAGCCCACGGCTTCGCCCGAGGACTTCGCGGGCCTCACCGCACTGCGAGCCCAGCCGCAGCACATCGGGCCCGTCCCGGAGCAGCCGCAGCGGGTCGCGGCGCCGCCGAAGCGGAGCCGCAAGGGCCTCATCGCGGTCGCGGCGGTGCTCGTCGTGCTGCTCGGCGCGGGCATCGGCTTCGGTCCGCAGGTGGTCGACGCGCTGATGAAGGCGCAGATCGCCGATGCGCCGCCGCCCGTCCGGCTCAACCCGCAGATCAAGCCGCTCGGCCAGGACGCGCCGGCGCCCACCAGGTCCGGGCTTGACGCAGCGCTCGCCGGCCCGCTGGGCAATCCCGCGCTGGGCACGCTCGCCGGTGTCGTGAAGGACGCCCGGACCGGGCAGGTGCTGTGGGAGCAGAACACCGGTCAGGCGCTGGTCCCGGCGTCGACCGGCAAGCTGCTCGCGATGAGCGCCGCGCTGCTCGTCCTCGACCACGACCAGCGGCTGACCACCAAGGTGGTGCGCGGCAGCCAGCCGGGCAGCGTGGTGCTGGTCGGCGGCGGTGACGTGACGCTGTCGACGCTGCCGGCCGGGCAGGAGTCGGTGTACCCCGGGGCCGCCCGGTTCGACGACCTGATCGACCAGGTGCGGGCCGCGACCGGCGGGAACGTGACGTCGGTGCAGGTCGACACCAGCCGGTACACCGGTCCGAACCTCGCACCGGGCTGGCTCCCGGAGGACGTGGGCGCGGGCATGATGGCGCCGATGGAGCCGGTGATGCTCGACGGCGGCCGCAACGACCCGACCCAGGACTACAGCCCGCGGACCAACGAGCCGGCGATGCAGGCCGCGCAGCAGCTGGCCGATCGCCTCGGCGCGACGCAGGTCTCGAAGGGTTCGGCGCGGCCGAACGCGGAGGTCCTCGGCCAGGTCGAGTCGCCGACGGTGCAGCAGATGGTCGACATCGCGATGCTGCACTCGGACAACATGCTCGCCGAGGTGCTCGCGCGCGAGGTGGCCATCGCCACCGGCGCTGATCCGTCGTTCGCGGGTTCGACGAAGGCTGTGCGCGACGTGCTCGCGCAGCACGGCTTCGACGTCAACGGCACTGCGATGTCCGACGGCAGCGGGCTGTCGGTGCACGACAAGACCACGCCCAAGCTGCTCGGCGAGCTGCTGAGCTCGGCGACCACCACGGCCAGCCCGGAGGGCGGGCTGCCCCCGGACGCGGCGAAGCTGCGAGGCCTGCTGTCCGGCATGCCGATCGCGGGTGGCACCGGAAGCCTGCGGGACCGCTACGCCGGCAGCGACGGCCGAGGGTGGGTGCGGGCGAAGACCGGCACCCTCGACGGGGTCAACAGCCTGGCGGGCACGGTCGTGACCAAGGACGGCAGGCTGCTGGTGTTCGCGCTGATGTCCAACGGCCCGAGCTCGGCCGAAGACGGCCGCCGAGCCCTGGACGAGGTCACCGGAGCACTCCGGGAATGCGGCTGCAGCTGAAGGCTTGCCTTCGAACTCGTTTTGCGTGGCGGTGCAAGTGGCGGAACTTCAGCGTCCGCCTGGTCTGCGGGTGCCCAGCCCTATGTATGTGGACCGTCCTCGCCAGGACGAACGCTGAGAACCCGCGGCGGCACAAGCGCCGAGGGTGGGTTAAACGCCTGCGGCATTTCAAAGACGAAGATCAAAAACAAGGATCAAAGACAGGCACTGCGGTTCTGTCACCCGAAACGAGTTCGCCGGACACGTTTCCGAGGTACCTGCGGGCCCGGCAGGCGGGTACGGTCAGTCGTGTGAACGAGCGACCTTCCACCTTGCCCGTTTCCATGAGCGCGGCTGCGGAGCATCGGGCGCTGGACTGGAACATCGCTGTCGCGACCGCCGTCCGGTTGATGAAGCCGGGTCCGGAGGTGCCGCGGGCAGAGGCTGAGCAGGCGGTTCGCTCGTTGCGGCGGTTCAGCGTCGACGCCGAGACCCACGTCCGCGAGCGGACCGGCCTCGGCCAGGACCTGCCGATCATCGCTGGTGACGTCGTGGACCGGCCGGCTTGGGTGCGCGGGGCCGCGCACGGCCTGGCCGCTCTGACCGACGCCGCGCTGTCCTCCGCCGACGCCCGCATGCAGCGGGCCTACGACCTCTTCGGCGGGTTGAGCGCGCGCAGCGCCGGGGTGCAGGCCGGGCTCGTGCTGGCCTACCTCGGCGGCAAGGTGCTGGGGCAGTTCGACCCGTACGGCGAGTCCGGGGTCGCCGGCCAGCGCGGAAGACTGCTGCTGGTGGCACCGAACATCGTCGCGGCGCAGCGCTCCCTCGGCGTTCCGGCCGAGGACTTCTCGATGTGGGTGTGCCTGCACGAGTCCACGCACCGCCTGCAGTTCAACGCGGTGCCGTGGCTGCGCGAGCACTTCACCGAGAGCCTGGGCATCCTGCTCGCGGAGATGGAGGGCACCACCGGTGAGCTGCTGAGCAGGATCCCGACGATCCTGCGGGAAGCCCGCGCGGTCCGCTCCGGCGACTCCAGCCCGGGCATGCTCGGCGTGATCGAGCTACTCCAAACGCCGCAGCAGCGGCTCGCGCTGGACCGGATCATCGCGATCTCCACGCTGTTGGAAGGCCACGCCGACCACGTGATGGACGCGGTGGGCCCGCAGGTGGTGCCGAGCGTGGCGACGATCCGCAGCCGTTTCACCGAACGCCGCAAGGGCGGCGGCCTGCTGGACCGCCTGCTGCGCAGCCTCCTCGGCGTGGACGCCAAGATCCGCCAGTACGCCCAGGGCGCGGCGTTCACCCGCCACGTGGTGGACGAGGTGGGCATGACCGGCTTCAACGCGGTCTGGACCTCGCCGGACCACCTGCCGATCCGCGCCGAGATCAGCGACCCCGCCGCCTGGATCCGCCGGATCCACGGCTGACGCCGCCCGCTCCGCGGGACCGTCGCCTCCGGCGGGAGAATGGCGGCGTGCCGCCGCCTCCCGCCGTCAGCGCCGTCCGAGGCGCCGTCCGGCGCTTGCTCGGCTCCGCCGAGGCCGCGCCGTTCCGGGGCGCTCCGCTGGTCGTCGCGTGCTCCGGCGGCGCTGACTCGCTGGCGCTCGCCGCTGCCGCCTCGCACGCCGCCCGCCACGCGGGCGTCCCGTTGCACGGCCTGGTGGTGGATCACGGGCTCCAGGTCGGCTCCGCCGACGTCGCCGCTCGCGCTGCCCAGCAGCTCGCCGAGCTCGGAGCCGTAGCCGAGGTGATCGAGGTCGAGGTCGAGGGCTCCGGTGGTCCAGAGGCCGCCGCGCGTCGCGCGCGCTACCGGGCGCTGCGCGAACGACGTCCGCCCGGCTCGCTCGTCCTGCTCGGCCACACCCTCGACGACCAGGCGGAAACCGTGCTGCTCGGGTTGGGGCGGGGTTCCGGGGCGCGGTCGATCGCCGGGATGCGGCCGGTGGATCCGCCGTGGGCGCGGCCGTTCTTGGGCGTGCGGCGGGCGACGACCGAGGAGGTGTGCCGGGAGCTCGGGCTCGAACCTTGGCAGGATCCGCACAACGCCGATGCCCGGTTCACCCGTGTGCGGTTGCGCACAGAAGTTCTTCCGCTGATGGACGGAGTCCTGCAAGGCGGAGTTCACGAGGCGTTGGCCCGGACCGCGCAGCAGCTGCGCGAGGACGCTGACGCGCTGGACGAGTTGGCCGCCGCTGAGCGCCGTCGGGTCGAGGCCGGTGAAGGGCTGGATGCGTTGGCACTGCGGGAAATTCCGGCAGCGCTGCGGCGTCGCGTGGTGAAGGCGTGGCTGCTGGATCGGGGCGTCCCGGAGCTCACCGATGCGCACCTGAGGGCCGCCGACGCGTTGCTCACCGAGTGGCGTGGACAGGGTGGGCCGAGGTTGCCGGGTGACTTTGTGCTTCGCCGTGCGCATGGCACGCTTCAAGTCGTAGCCGCGGGTCGCAAGCCGCCGAATGGCTGACGGGCGCCGCGTTGTCGAGACCGGGGCGTTGCAGCACCGGGGGAACTGTCTTATCGCCGAAGAGGGGAAGCCGGGCCGTGTACGACGGCGACATTGCGTCAGTGCTCATCAGCGAGCAGCAGATCAAGGACAAGGTCACCGAGCTGGCCAAGCAGGTCAACGAGGACTACCAGGACTCCGGTGGCGATCTGCTGCTGGTGGGCGTCCTCAAGGGCGCGGTCATGTTCATGACCGACTTCGCGCGGGCCCTGCCGCAGCCCGCCCAACTCGAGTTCATGGCGGTCAGCTCGTACGGTTCCTCGACCTCGTCGTCCGGCGTGGTGCGGATCCTCAAGGACCTGGACCGCGACATCGCCAACCGGCACGTGCTGATCGTCGAGGACATCATCGACTCGGGTCTGACGCTGTCCTGGCTGCTCAAGAACCTCAGCTCGCGCAACCCCGCCTCCCTGGAGGTGTGCACGCTGCTGCGCAAGCCCGATGCGGTCCAGGTCGACCTGCCGGTCAAGTACGTCGGGTTCGACATCCCGAACGAGTTCGTCGTCGGCTACGGCCTCGACTACGCCGAGCGCTACCGAGACCTTCCTTACATCGGCTCGCTCGACCCCAAGGTCTACACCTCGGGCGTCTGACGCCTGGAACACGTATGTCCGGTTCGCCCCTCCTGGCCCACTGGGGCGGGGCGACCGGATACGCTGTTCATCCTGTGTCGGGCGCGGCGTGGTCGGGCCCGCACATCGGCCGGTACGCTGGTCTGAAGGGGTTGATGGCCAGGGCTAACTGTGCCTGCCGAGCAGCCGTCGCCCGAAGTGACAGTCAGGGAGGGTCGAGGCCGCCCGTCGGCCGCAAGTGAATGGACCGAAAGCGCCTGCTCCGCAACCCGCTGCTGTGGATCCTCATCGCATTTCTGTTGATCTTGTCCTTCAACGTGCTCTTCGACGAGACGCGCGCTTACCGCGAAGTCTCCACGTCGCAGGCGCTCGAGCAGATCGCTCAGGGCAAGGTCAAGGAAGCGACGATCGAGGACAAGGAGCAGCGGGTCCGGCTGACCCTGAATGACGGCCAGAACTTCGACGGCAGCAAACAGCTGATCGCGCAGTACCCGGCCGGGTCCACCGACCAGGTGGTCAATGAGATCCGCAACGCGCATGTCCCGACCTGGAACACCAAGGTCTCCCAGGACTCGTTCTGGGTGCAGATGCTGTTCTACCTGGTGCCCATCGGCCTGCTCGTGCTGCTGCTGATGTGGATGATGAACAACGTCCAGGGCGGCGGCAACCGCGTCCTGAACTTCGGCAAGTCCAAGGCCAAGCAGCTCACCAAGGACATGCCCAAGACGCTGTTCACCGACGTCGCGGGTGCCGACGAGGCTGTCGAGGAACTGCACGAGATCAAGGACTTCCTGCAGAATCCCGGCCGCTACCAGGCCCTCGGCGCGAAGATCCCGAAGGGCGTTCTGCTCTACGGCCCGCCCGGCACCGGTAAGACGCTGCTCGCGCGCGCTGTCGCCGGTGAGGCCGGCGTGCCGTTCTACTCCATCTCCGGTTCCGACTTCGTCGAGATGTTCGTCGGCGTCGGTGCCTCCCGCGTGCGCGATCTGTTCGAGCAGGCCAAGCAGAACGCGCCGTGCATCATCTTCGTCGACGAGATCGACGCGGTCGGTCGTCAGCGGGGCGCCGGCCTCGGCGGTGGCCACGACGAGCGGGAGCAGACCCTCAACCAGCTGCTGGTCGAGATGGACGGCTTCGACTCGCGCGGCGGCATCATCCTGATCGCCGCCACCAACCGCCCGGACATCCTGGACCCGGCGCTGCTGCGCCCGGGCCGCTTCGACCGTCAGATCCCGGTGTC
This sequence comes from Saccharopolyspora sp. NPDC002376, assembly GCF_053593195.1. Taxonomy (NCBI): domain Bacteria; kingdom Bacillati; phylum Actinomycetota; class Actinomycetes; order Pseudonocardiales; family Pseudonocardiaceae; genus Saccharopolyspora; species Saccharopolyspora sp. NPDC002376. The sequence continues at coordinate 39,564 of NZ_JBSFBZ010000016.1, read as the reverse complement.
CGCGCCGGACCTGCGCGGTCGCCGCGCGATCCTCGGCGTGCACTCCAAGGGCAAGCCGTTGGCCCAGGACGTCGACATGGAGAGCCTGGCCAAGCGCACCGTCGGCTTCTCCGGTGCCGACCTGGAGAACGTGGTCAACGAGGCCGCGCTGCTCACCGCGCGTGAGAACGGCCAGCTGATCACCGCCGCGGCGATGGAGGAAGCTGTCGACCGCGTGGTCGGCGGTCCGCGCCGCAAGAGCAAGATCGTCTCCGAGCGGGACAAGAAGATCACCGCTTACCACGAGGGCGGGCATGCGCTCGCCGCGTGGGCGATGTCCGACTTGGAGCCGGTCTACAAGCTGACGATCCTGCCGCGCGGTCGCACCGGCGGGCACGCCCTCGTCGTCCCCGAGGACGACAAGGACATGATGACCCGCTCGGAGATGATCGCCCGCCTGGTGTTCGCGCTGGGTGGCCGCTCCGCCGAGGAGCTGGTCTTCCACGAGCCGACCACCGGTGCGTCCAGCGACATCGAGCAGGCCACCAAGATCGCCCGCGCGATGGTCACCGAGTACGGCATGACCGCCCGCCTGGGCGCGGTGAAGTACGGCAAGGAGGAGGGCGACCCGTTCCTCGGGCGCACCGCCGGCCAGCAGCCGAACTACTCGCTCGAGGTCGCGCACGAGATCGACGAGGAGGTGCGTCGCCTCATCGAGGCCGCGCACACCGAGGCGTGGGAGGTGCTCAACACCTACCGCGACGTGCTCGACGACCTCGTGCTGGAGCTCATCGACAAGGAGACGCTGAACCGCAAGGACCTGGAGCGGATCTTCGCCCGCGTGGAGAAGCGCCCCAGGATCACCGCGTTCAACGACTTCGCCGGTCGCACCCCGTCGGACAAGCCGCCGATCAAGACCCCCGGCGAGCTGGCCAAGGAGCGCGGCGAGCCGTGGCCCCCGGTCAAGGAGGAGCCGACCCCGGCGCCGTCGGCGATCGGTGCGGGCGACCAGAACGGCGCCCAGCCGAGCCACGGTCAGCACGAGCCGACCCTGGCCGGTGCCGGTGCGAACCAGGGCACGGTGCAGATCCAGCAGCCGCAGCCGCCGCAGCAGCAGGGCCAGGCCCCGCAGGCGGTGCCGCCGAACTACGGTGCCCCGCCCGGCTGGACCCCGGCGACGACGCCGTCGGGCTCCAACTACTCCGGCGGTCAGAGCCAGTACAACTGGACGCCGTCCTGGGAGCGCGGGGCGCAGCAGCCCGAGCAACCGGCGGCGCCGGAGCACGGCGAGCAGCAGGCCGAGGAAGCTCCGCGGTCGGAGGGACCGGATTCGGCCCAGGACAACGGCAGCGGCACCAACCGCTGATACTGGCCCTGCGGCCAGTGGAGGAAAGAACAATTGACCAGTTCGGTCGACGAGCCGATCGGGGCGGGAGACAACTCCCGTCCCGACGGCTCTTTCCACATTCCCCAGTTCGACTATGACCGCGCTGAAGCCGCGGTGCGGGAACTGCTCCTCGCGGCGGGCGAGGACCCGGACCGGGAGGGTCTGCGCGACACTCCCGCCCGCGTCGCTCGCGCCTACCGCGAGCTGTTCGCCGGGCTCTACACCAACCCGGACGAGGTCCTGGACAAGACCTTCGACGAGGCCCACGAGGAACTCGTCCTGGTCCGCGACATCCCGGTGTACTCGCAGTGCGTGCCGAGCAAGCAAACCGTCAACTTGGTCGGCGGTGCGAAGCCAGCTCGGGACGTCCAGATCGGAGATCGTTTCTGGACCCTCGTCGACGGCAAGGTCGAGCAGACCGAAGTCGTCGAGGTCAGCTCTCACCAGAAGCGCGAACTCGTCGAAGTCGTCACGGAGAAGGGCCGGTTCCAGGTCACTCCTGATCATCCGTTGGCCACCCCGCAGGGTTGGCAGGAAGCCAAGGACGTGGCGGGTTCCTACATCGAGTGGACTCCGCCGAGGAAGTTGCGCCGCCAGCGGTGGCAGCCGCGCGTGGGTTACGAGTTCGGTTACGTGCTGGGAGCCTTGTGCTCGGACGGCACGGTCGGCGACAGATACGTGTCGTTGGTGGTGAACGACCGCGACTTCGCGAAGAACTTCACCTACGCGCTCGACTGCGCCTTCGGCATCGATGCTTCGATCGAAGAGATCGAGAGGCCGTCCGGTTATTTGCAACGCCAGGTCGAAGGCTTCCGAGTGCGAGTCGTTTCGTCCTATTTGGCGGACTTGGTGCGGCAGTACGTCGGCGGGGACGCGCATCACCAGCGGCAGCGGTTCCCGCGAGTCGTGATGTCGAACCAGATCACGTTCCATGGATTCCTGGACGCCTATGTTGACGGGGACGGGGACCGGTCGAAGTCTGGGCGTGGGCGGATGTTGACGAGTATGAACGTCGGCTTCTTGGAAGACGTCGCTCAGGTGATCGGTGCTCGGTTCACGCCGAAAACTTCCGAGATCTCGAGGTTGTGGATCGCCGATGACTGGCTTCTGCGGCACGGCTTCAGCCAGGAGTCCCATCGCACCGACTTGATCGAGTCGCAATGGGTCAAGGTCGAGTCGGTTCGGCGCTTGGAGGCAACCGGGGCCAAGCCGTACACGGTTTACAGCTACAAGTGCGAACCGCACCCGACCTTCCTGATCAACGGGCATCTGACCCATAACTGCGAACACCACCTCCTCCCGTTCCACGGGTACGCGCACGTCGGATACATCCCGAACGAGCGGGGGCGGGTGACCGGGCTGTCCAAGCTGGCCCGGCTGGTCGACCTCTACGCCAAGCGCCCGCAGGTGCAGGAGCGGCTGACCTCGCAGGTCGCCGACGCGCTGGTGCGCAGGCTGGAGCCGCGCGGGGTGATCGTGGTGATCGACGCCGAGCACCTGTGCATGGGCATGCGGGGCGTGCGCAAGGCCGGTTCCACCACCACGACGTCCGCGGTGCGCGGCCAGTTCCGCACCTCGGCATCCTCGCGTTCCGAGGCGTTGTCGCTGATCAGGGGACGCTGATGCACCCGCGGTTGCCGAACCCGCCGCGCTGCGTGGTGATGGGCGTGCTGAACGTGACGCCGGATTCGTTCTCCGACGGCGGGCGCTACCTGGACCGCGACGCGGCCATCGCGCACGGCGTGGAGATGCACCGGATGGGTGCCGACATCATCGACGTGGGCGGGGAGTCGACCCGGCCCGGATCCGAGCGCGTCGACCCGGCGACCGAGATCGAGCGGGTGCTGCCCGTGGTCCGTGAGCTCGTCGCCGCAGGCGTCCCGGTCAGCGTCGACACCACTCGTGCCAAGGTCGCCGCGGCGACCGCGGAGGCCGGTGCCGCGGTGATCAACGACGTGTCCGGCGGGTTGGCCGATCCGGACATGGCGCACGTTGCCGCCGACACCGGGCTGCCGTGGGTGCTGATGCACTGGCGCGGCCACAGCAAGGGCATGAACGACCTCGCGGTCTACTCCGACGTGGTCGGCGAGGTGCGCGACGAGCTGCTGCACCAGGTCGACGTCGCGCTGAAGGCAGGCGTGGCCGAAGAAGCGATCGTGCTGGACCCGGGCCTGGGCTTCGCGAAGACCGGGCAGCACGACTGGCAGCTCCTGCAGCGGCTGGAGGTCTTCGTCGAGCTGGGCTTCCCAGTGCTGGTCGGGGCTTCCCGCAAGCGGTTTCTGGGACGGCTGCTGGCCGATGACGAAGGCACCCCGCGTCCGCCCGCCGGGCGCGAGACCGCGACCGCGGTGGTGTCGGCGCTGGCCGCTGACCGCGGCGCCTGGGGTGTCCGGGTGCACGACGTGCGGCAATCGTTGGACGCCGTCGCGGTGACCGCCGCGTGGCGCAGCGGAGGGGAGTTCGGTGGCTGACCGGATCACGTTGACCGGCCTGAAGGTTCGCGGCAACCACGGGGTCTTCGACCACGAGAAGCGCGACGGGCAGGACTTTTTCGTCGACATCACGGTCTGGATCGACCTCGGCGAGGCTGCGGCCACCGACGACCTCGCGAAGACGATGCACTACGGCGAGCTGGCCGAACGCGCGGCGGCGATCGTGGCCGGGCCGTCGAAGGACCTGATCGAAGCGGTGGCGGGCGAGATCGCCGACGACGTGATGACCGACGAGCGGGTGCACGCCGCGGAGGTCACCATCCACAAGCCGAGCGCGCCGATCCCGCTGACCTTCGCCGACGTGGCGGTGACCATCCGCCGCTCCCGCCGCGGCGGTCGCGGCCGCGCCGCCGCGGAGTGACGCGGCCACCCGGGATGTCACCTGGGTTTCCAACTTTAGGGAAATTTGGACGTCCCACCCCATCGCCGGTGCATGGTTCGGGTGGTTCCAATTTTAGGGAAATTTGGGAGCCTCCCCTTCGGGGCCGGAGGCTTTTGGGGAGGGTGAGATGAGCCGGGCGGTGCTTTCGCTGGGGTCGAACCTCGGGGATCGGCTCAGCTTCCTCAAACTCGCCGTCGACGGGTTCGCCGACGTGCTGGTCGCGACCTCGCCGGTGTACGAGACCGCGCCGTGGGGCGTCACCGACCAGCCGGACTTCCTCAACGCGGTCATCGTCGTGGAGTCCCCGGAGCTGGACGAGTGGGGCTGGCTGCGCCGCGGCCAGCAGCTGGAGCAGCAGGCGGAACGCCGGCGCGAACAGCGCTGGGGCCCGCGCACCCTGGACGTCGACGTGGTCACTGTGGACGGTGTCCGCAGCGACGACCCGGAACTCCTGCTCCCGCACCCGGGAACGCCGAGCCGCGCGACGGTGCTGATCCCGTGGCTGGCGATCGACCCGGACGCAGAGCTTCCGGGGCACGGCCGAGTCGCGGAACTCCTGAAAGCCCTGCCGGACGACGAAATCGCCGACGTCCACCTCCGCGAGGACCTCACCCTCACCTGAGCCCGCTGCCGGCCTGACCAGATCCTGTCGATTGGCTCCAACCTGTGCGGCTGCACTACGAGCTGGATGACGAGGAGTGCGGAGTGCTCGAGCGATTCGTGGCGGCTGCGCATCCCGGTGAGATCGCCGTCGACGAGGAGCTGCTGGAGACTGCGCGAAGACGCGGTGCTCGGGCCGTTGGCGACGCACGAGCTGGTCTTCAGCGGGGCCCTCGAACAGACCGACCTCCCGAGCACCGACATGTTCTCGCTGTTGGCCGAGCAGCTGATCCAGGTGCTGGAGACATCGGGCCCGGAGGCGACCAGCCGCGTGGTCGAGCAGCTGCCACGCGCGGAACGAGCTCGGCTGTTCGAGGATGCGCTGGCGTCCGGCCATCCGGATTCGGCCGGAATCGCCGACCTGCGCGAGCTCGTCCAGCCGCTAGCGGTGAGCTCGGCCCAGGTGCACCCGTTGGCGGGTCTCACCCGGCGCGGCCTCTCGAGCAAGAAGCGCCGGCGGCGTTGACCCAGCGGTGCTGACCCGTGAGCACTTCCTGGGGCTATGGCACCAGAAAGTGCTCACGGGGTTTGAGCGGCGAGGACGTTCCGCTACTGGGCGGAGGCGCGGAGGGCGGTGGCCAGCCAGTGGGTCGCCTCGTTGGTGGCCGGGTGCTGCGGCCAGCCGTTGATGATGGCCAGGAGCTCCCAGTAGCGGGATGTCCGCTCGTCGTGCTCCTCGTAGTACGCGGCCATCTCGCGGCGGAACTCCGGGGTGTCCGGCTTTCCCCACTCCTCGGTGGCCAGCTCCATCAGCCGATCGGCCAGGGCCCGAGCCTCGGCGCTGTCCGGCGCGGTCCCGGACTCGGCCGAGGTCTTCGCCTCGTCGGTGATCGCCCACCACTTGGGAGCGTTGGAGTGGTCGATCATCGTTTCGCCGGCCTCGCGGCGGTTCGAGTGCTCCTGGTACAGCGCCCGCACCGCGCGCCGGAAGTCCTGGTCCTGCACCAGTTCGGCGAGCTCGAGCCAGGCCTCCAGCTGCTCGGTGCTCGGGTCGTCGGGCAGGTTGGGCTTCGCCGAGCGCATCCACTCGGTGAAGCCCGGAGCCACGTTCAGGTCCGCGCTGACCTCGTCCCAGAACTCGTCGATGAGCCGGTTGCGCTCCTCGTCGGGCATCTTCGCCAATTCCTGCATGAGTCGTATCTCCTCGGTCGAACGGTCGAGCTTGACCACCGCCCGCAGCACGGCTCGCCGAGTCCGCAGCACGCGCATCTGCTCCTCCAGCAGCCCGAGATGGGCGCTGGCCAGCTGCGCGAGCGTCGTCTCGCGGGCGAGCACCTGCTTCACCTCGTCCAGCCCGGCGCCCAGTTCGCGAAGCGTGCGAACCAGTTCCAGGCGGCTGACGGCGGTCACGTCGTACTGGCGGTAACCGGCCGCGGTCCGGTCGGTGGGCGGCACCACGCCGATGTCGGAGTAGAACCGGATCGTCTTCACCGTCAGTCCGGTGCGACGGGCCAGTTCGCCGATCGTGTAGCGCGCGGTGTCGTTCACGTCGTCCACCTTCGACCCTCCTGTCGGGGGAGACTCAAGGCGATTTTCGCCCGGAACTCCTGCGGTGGCGATCAGGTGGGATCCTGGAGCCGTGGCACCGCGACGAGCAGAGCACATGACCTTCACCAAGCCCGGTCAGCTGATCGCCAATGGAGTGGCGGCGGCGGTCGTGATCTTCCTGCTCACCCGGATCACCTACGGGGACCTGCCGCGGTTGCCGCAGCTGGCCGGGGCGACCCTGCTGCTGATCGCGCTGGTCGACCTGGTACTGGCGCTGGTCATGCGTCCGCGCGTGAAGCGCAAGCCGGGCACCGAGCCGCTGGACGGGCCGACGGCGGCGCGCGCGGTGGCGCTGGCCAAGGCGTCCTCGATGGCGGGCGCGATCATGGCCGGGGTGTGGATCGGGCTCGGCGCCTACCTGCTGCCGATCGCCGGAACTGTGGAGGCGGCGCAGGACGACATGGTCGCCGCGGTGATTGGCCTGGTGAGTGCGGGCGCGCTGATCGCGGCGGGCCTGTGGCTGGAGCACTGCCTGCGCAATCCCGACGAGCCCGAAGAGCCCTACGACGACGAGGACTGAACGTCCCCGACACACTCCGGTGTGTCGTGCCCGGTGTCAGTTTTGCCGGAAACTGACCGCGAGAGCGGGGCGTCAGTTCTAGGCAAAACTGCCACCTCGCACCGGGTTTGGCGCCGTTGGGGAGCGCGTTCGCAGGCCACGTTTCGGCCGTTCGGGGGCGGGCGGTGTGCGCCACCGCGATCAATGTGGAATCGCGTTGCTCGCCTTCAGATCTCGAACTGATAACCGCCCGGTACCGTGGTAGGCATGTCCGACCGCGGCAGTACCGAGACCGAATCCCGCGCAGGCGGCTCGACCGCCCTGTGGGTCGGCGCGCTCGTGCTCGCCGCGGCCGCCACCGCAGTGCTGGTCGTCAGCAGCGACGCCCGTCTGCTGCGGTTAGGACTGGTCGCCGCGCTGTGGTCGGCGCTGATCGGAGCATTCGCGGTCGCCCGACTTCGCAACCGGGTCGCCGAGGACGAGAAGGTCGCCGAGGACCGGCAGCGGATCTACGAGCTCGAACTGGAGCGGGAGATCGCGGCCCGCCGCGAGTTCGAGCTGGAGGCGGAGGCCGAGGCCCGCCGGAAGGCGGCCGAGGAGTCCGACGGCGAGCTGAAGGCGCTGCAAGCGGAGCTGCAGCGGCTGCGGACGAGCCTGGAGCAGGTGCTCGGCGGCGACGTGCTGTTCGAGCGGGTCGCGCTGCGCGCCGAATCCACCCGTGTCCGCTCGCTGGGCGAGAACAGCAGCAAGTTCGAAGGCCAGCTCGTCCAGGCCCCGCAGGGCCGGGAACTGCCCGCCGCGCAGCCTCAGAACACCGAGCTGATCAGCAGGCTCTCCGGCGAGGAGCCGCGCGAGGAACCGAGGCCGAAGCAGCACCCGAAGCCGCGCCTCAAACCGCAAGCCGCGCAGGCACACCCATCCCGCCCGCGACCGGCCCGTCCGCAGGAGAAGGCGCACCACGAACCGCCGCAGCGCGCCCCGGAGCCCCCGAAGGCGCCGGTAGAGCCAGCGCCTGCTCCGGCACCCGCTGCGGTCGCTGCTCCCGCGCCCGCCTCGGCTCCCGCTGCCGCTCCGGTGCCGGACCCGGAGGGCGCGCACGCCGAGGGGACCTCGGTGAACGATCTGCTCGCGGCGTACGGAAACGCCTCCGACACGCAGCGCCGGAGGCGGCGCCGCGCCTGAGAAGGTGACTGTCCGGGCGGGGCTGGACTCCCTTCAATAGGGTTTTGTCCGTGTCGAGTCCTGATCTCCGGAAGCCCGCCGCCGATCTTTCCGGCGCGCGCAAGCTCCAGACCCGCAAGCACCACGCCGTCGGCTGGCCGGTCGCCGGCCTGATCGTGCTCGGGATCTGCGGGTTGGTGATGGCCGGTGTCACCACGTCGCGGGTCGGTCTGCTGCCCGCGCTGGTCGGTGCCGTAGCTGCTCTGCTGCCGGTTGGCGTCGTGTTCGCCGCGATCATCTGGATCGACCGGTGGGAGCCGGAGCCGCCGATGCTGCTGCTCGGCGCGTTCCTGTGGGGCGTGGGCGGGGCGACCGCCTGCTCGCTGCTGCTCAACGACACCGTCATCCAGCTCGTCGATTCCCTGTTCGGCGCCGGCGACCAGAAGTTCCTCCTGACCGCGGTGATGGGGCCGCTGGTGGAGGAGGGCGCGAAGGCGCTGTTCGTGGTCGCGCTGTGGTTCAAGCGCCGCTCGGAGTTCAACGGGATGGTCGACGGCATCGTCTACGCGGCGCTGACCGCGGCGGGCTTCGCCTTCACCGAGAACATCCTGTACTTCGGCAAGGCGTTCGCGATCGACGGTTTCGGCAGCTTCGGCGGCGGCGTGGTGGCGGTGTTCATCATGCGCGGCGTGCTGGCGCCGTTCTCGCACCCGCTGTTCAGCTCGATGTTCGGCATCGGCATCGGTCTGGCCTCGCGGACCGACAACAAGCGCCTGCGCCCGGTCTACCTGCTGGGAGGTTTCGCGGCGGCGTTCCTGCTGCACGCGGTGTGGAACGCGGCGACGCTGCTCGGCGGCGCGGAGTTCCTCAACGTCTACTTCCTGATCATGGTGCCGATCTTCCTGGGCACCTTCGGCCTGGTGCTGTGGCAGCGCAAGCGTGAGCAGCGGATCGTCATCGAGCAGCTGCCGGTGCTGGAGCGGGCCGGGCTGATCGTGCACAGCGAGATGGACATGCTGGCCACGCTGGCCGGCCGGAAGGGCTGGCTGCGCAAGGTGCGCCGCAGCGCCGGGCACGAGGCGGCCAAGGCGGTCCGCGACTACCAGATCGCGGTCACCGAACTGGCGTTCCTGCAGTACCGGGCGTCCGAGGGGCGCACCACCAGCGCGGCCCGCAGGTCACGTCGCGAGGAGCTGATCGAGGACCTCAAGCAGGCGAGGCGTTCGGCAGCGGGCACCCAGCAGGCGATACAAACCGCCCGGATCAAGCTCGACGAGCTGACCCAGCACAACCTCAAGCGCCCGCTCCCCAAGCACCCGCCCCAGCGCACCCGCGACTGACCGACAATCACAGTTTCAATTGAAACTGTGATCCGCCGTGGGTGGGATTTACAGTTTCAATTGAAACTGTAGATCAACATCCCGCAGCGGACCCCGGGGACAGACTCCGATCCGAACCCCTGGGCGGTGGTTCGGGGGGTGTTTGGTCCGACACACCGGCGGGTGTCCGGTTCCGACATGCCTAGAGGTGTGGACAGGCCTGGGGTCCTGTGGAGAACTTCCGCAATTTCAAGGGAAATCAGACCTCTGATTTCCCTTGAAATTGCGTCGTCGCAGGCGACTGGGCGATCCGGGGTGGTGTCGGAGGGGTGTCCCAGGTGGCGTGGTTCTCGCCACCTGGGAGGGTCTGCGGGCCGCTGGCGGGCTAGTCTCGCGCTGCTGTCCGGTACCCGGTGGTTGGGACTGGAACGGTATGGAGGACGACGTGGCGATGTCTGCTGGTCGCACGGGCCCTCGACTGCGCGTTGGAGTCATCTCCGCGGGTCGGGTGGGTGCCGTGCTGGGCGCGGCGTTGCAGCGAGCTGGGCACCAGGTGGTCGCGGTTTCCGCCGTGTCCGACGCGTCGCTGCGCCGCGCGGAGGAACTGCTGCCCGAGGTGGCCGTGCTGCCGCCCGACGAAGTCGCCAAGCAGGCCGATCTGGTGCTGCTGGCGGTCCCGGACGACACCATCGCCGGGCTGGTCCGAGGTCTGGTCGCGACCGAATCCTTGCGCGCCGGGCAGATCCTGGCGCACACTTCCGGCGCGCACGGCGTGTCCGCGCTCGCCGCGGCGGCCGAGGTCGGGGTGCTCACGCTGGCGCTGCACCCCGCGATGACCTTCACCGGACGCGCCGAGGACGTCGAGCGTCTCAGCAACGCCTGCATGGCCGTCACAGCGTCCACTGTGGACGAGGCAGGCTGGCACGTGGCGGAGGCGCTGACGTTGGAGCTCGGCATGGAGCCGGTGCGCGTGCCGGAGGAGTCCCGGCGCCTGTACCACGCTGCGCTCACCCACGGCTCGAACCACCTGATCACCCTGGTCAACGAGTGCGCGGAACTGCTGCGCAGCGCCGGTGTCGACAACGCCGACCGGGTCATGGCGCCGATCCTGTCCGCCTCGCTGGACAACGCGCTGCGCTTCGGCGACCGCGCGATCACCGGCCCGGTCATGCGCGGCGATGCCGGCACGGTCCGCGCGCATCTCGCCGCCCTGAACGAGGCGAATCCGGACGTAGTCCCGGGTTACCGGGAAATGGCCAGGCGGACCGCGGAACGGGCCGAGCGCGCGGGCATCCTGCGCGCCGACGGGGCCGCTGAGGTCCGCGAAGCACTTGATGAAGAGCCGTCGTGATCACGGCGCGCAAGAACGATGGAGTCGTGATGAACGCAGGTTTTGAACGCGGCGCGCTGACCGTGCACCGCGAGCCCGCCGACCTGACGCGGGTCACCCGCGCGCTGCGAGCCACCGGCCGCACGGTCTACCTGGTGCCGACGATGGGCGCGCTGCACCGCGGGCACATGGAGCTGATCGAACGGGCCCGCCGCGACATCAACGGCGTGGTGGTCGTGTCGATCTTCGTGAACCCGCTGCAGTTCGGTCCGAACGAGGACTTCGACCGCTACCCGCGCAGCTTCGACAACGACCTGGCGCTGTGCCGGGAGGCCGGGGTCGAGCTGGTCTTCGCGCCGTCGGTCGAGACGATGTACGGTGACGACCCGCAGATCACCGTCCACTCCGGACAGCTCGGCGAGGAGCTGGAGGGCGCCGCCCGGCCCGGCCACTTCGACGGCATGCTCACCGTGGTCCTGAAGCTGCTCAACATCGTGCGCCCGGACATCGCGTTCTTCGGTGAGAAGGACTACCAGCAGCTGGTGCTGATCCGCCGGATGGCGCGCGAGCTGAACCTGGAACCGCTGATCCAGGGCATCCCCACCGTGCGGGAATCGGACGGCCTGGCGCTTTCCTCCCGCAACACCTACCTCAGCGACGAGCAGCGCGACGCCGCGCTGGCGATCTCGGCGGCCCTGACCGCTGCGACGTTCGCCGGTTCGAACGGGTCCGAGGCGGTCCTGAAGGCCGCGCGCGAGGTGCTGGCCACCGAGCCGTCGGTGGAGCTCGACTACCTGGAGCTGCGCGACACCGAGCTCGGCCCGGTCCCGGTCGAGGGCGAGGCGCGGCTGCTGGTGGCGGCCCGCGTCGGCAGCACCAGGCTGATCGACAACGCGCTGGTGCTGCTCAACAACCCGGAAGCGTCCGAGCAGAACTGACAGGGCGACGGCGCGGGTGCCACGGCATCGCGCAAGATACGTCGAGACGATGCGGTATCAGCGGTAGGAGGTTCTGCGATGTTCCGCACCATGTTGAAGTCCAAGATCCACCGCGCCACGGTGACCCAGGCCGACCTGCACTACGTCGGTTCGGTGACCGTGGACGCCGACCTGATGGACGCCGCGGACCTGCTCGAGGGCGAGCAGGTGGCGATCGTGGACGTCACCAACGGCGCCCGCCTGGAGACCTACGTGATCACCGGCGAGCGCGGGTCCGGCGTGATCGGCATCAACGGCGCCGCCGCGCACCTGATCGAGCCCGGTGACGTCGTGATCCTGATTTCCTACGGCGTGATGGACGAGCTGGAAGCGCGCTCGATCCGGCCGAAGGTGATCTTTGTGGACGCCGACAACAAGATCCTGGAGGCCGGGGACCAGCCGGGTGTCGCGCCGGAGGGCTCCGGCCTGATCAGCGCGGCAGTTCCGGCGGAGGCACCCGCCGAGACCGACGACGCGGCCAAGCTCGACGCCCTTCTGCAGCAGCCCGAGCACTGATCGACCGGCACGAACCCGGAAGGAACGGACTGAGACGGTGTTGCTGGCCATCGACGTCGGAAACACGAACATCGTGCTGGGCCTCTACGACGAAAAGTCGGGGAGTTCCGACATCGCCGCGACCCTGGTCCACGACTGGCGGATGCGCACCGAACCGCGGATGACCGCGGACGAGATGGCGCTGACCATGCGCGGTCTGCTCGGCGAGCACGCGGACCGGATCACCGGCATCGCGGCACTGTCCACGGTGCCGGCCCTGCTGCGCGAACTGCGCGTCATGCTCGCCAAGTACTGGGACGACGTGCCGCGCGTGGTGGTCGAGCCGGGCGTGCGCACCGGGGTTCCGCTGCTGGTGGACAACCCGAAGGAGGTCGGCGCGGACCGGGTGATCAACACCCTCGCCGCCCACTACCTGCACGCCACGAACTGCGTGGTGGTCGACTTCGGCACATCCACCAACATCGATGTGATCTCGGCGAAGGGCGAGTTCCTGGGCGGAGCGTTCGCACCCGGCATCGAGATCTCCTTGGACGCCCTGGCCTCCCGCGCCGCACAGCTGCGCAAGGTGGAGCTGGTCCGCCCGCGCTCGGTGATCGGCAAGAACACCGTGGAATGCCTCCAATCCGGCATCCTCTACGGCTTCGCAGGCCAAGTCGACGGCCTCGTCCGCCGCATCGTCGCGGAGCTCGAAGCCACCCACAGCGGCCCCACCACGGTCCTGGCCACCGGGGGCCTAGCCCCCCTCGTGGTGGCGGAATCAACGACCATCACCCACCACGTCCCAGACCTGACCCTCCTAGGCCTCCGCCTCGTCTACGACCGCAACTTCGGCTGAAAAGCGCGAACTGGCACGGGACGAGCCCTCCTCATTCGCGAACAAACCGCGAACCGTACCCTTGGTGCTCGTGACTGAGGATCGTTCCATTCCCCCGGCAACCAGCGATGACGGCGTCGACGACCTGCCGGAGCAGATGCGGGTCCGGCGGGAGAAGCGCGAGCGCTTGCTCGACGCCGGAATCGACCCCTACCCGGTGACCCTGCCCATCACGCACGGCCTGGCCGAGATCCGCGCCGCCCACCAGGGGCTCGAGCCGGACATCGCCACCGGGGAGCAGGTCGGCGTCGTCGGCCGCGTGATGTTCCTGCGCAACACCGGCAAGCTCTGCTTCGCCACGCTGCGGGCCGGCGACGGCACCGAGCTGCAGGCGATGCTCAGCCTCAAGCAGGTCGGCGAGGACGCGCTGGCGACTTGGAAGGCGGAGGTGGACCTCGGTGACTTCGTCTTCGTGCATGGAGAGGTGATCACCTCCCGTCGCGGTGAGTTGTCCGTGATGGCCGATGAATGGCGAATGGCGTCGAAGTCGCTGCGCCCGCTTCCGGTCATGCACAAGGAACTCGGCGAGGAAATGCGGGTTCGGCAGCGCTATGTCGACCTGATCGTCCGAAAGCAGGCCGCGGAGACCGTGCGCACTCGAGCCGCGATGCAGCGCTCGTTGCGGGATTCGTTCGAAGGGCGCGGTTACATCGAGGTGGAAACCCCGATGCTGCAGACCTTGCAGGGCGGTGCCGCGGCTCGTCCGTTCGTGACGCATTCGAACGCCTTCGACATGGATCTTTTCCTGCGGATCGCGCCGGAGTTGTACCTGAAGCGTTGCGTGGTCGGTGGGATCGAGAAGGTTTTCGAGATCAACCGGAACTTCCGCAACGAGGGGAGTGATTCTTCCCACTCCCCGGAGTTCGCCATGTTGGAGTTCTACCAGGCGTACGCCGATTACAACGACATGGCCGACCTGACCCGCGCGGTGATCCAGGAAGCGGCGGAGAAGGTCACCGGTTCGCAGGTGGTCACCTGGTTCGACGGAACCGAGTACGACCTCTCCGGTGAGTGGGCGTCCTTGCGGATGTACGACTCGTTGTCCGAAGCGCTCGATTCGGAGATCACCCCGGAAACTCCGGTCGAGGTGCTGCGCAAGCACGCCGACTCGAACGGATTGCAGACCGATCCGGCGCACGGTCACGGAAAGCTCGTGGAAGAGCTGTGGGAGCACTTGGTCGGCGATCATTTGACCGCTCCTACGTTCGTGCGCGACTTCCCGGTGGAGACCTCGCCGTTGACCCGTCAGCACCGGGAGCAGCCGGGTGTGGCGGAAAAGTGGGACCTCTACGTCAGCGGGTTCGAGCTGGCCACCGGTTACTCGGAACTCATCGACCCGGTGGTGGAGCGCGCTCGCCTGGAGGAACAGGCCGCGCTCGGCGCTGCCGGTGACGACGAGGCGATGCCGATCGACGAGGACTTTCTGCGCGCGCTCGAGTACGGAATGCCGCCGAGCGGTGGCGTCGGAATGGGTATCGACCGGTTGTTGATGGCGTTGACCGGTCTCGGTATCCGGGAGACGATCCTGTTCCCGCTGGTCCGACCCGAATGACCCGATCAGGGTGGCGGTGCTGAATTTTCCGGCTGAGATGAGTGCATTGCTGGAGTTGCTGCGCTAACCTGACGTCAGAATGTTTCGGTGACGGCTTTTGGAGTACTCGCGGGGGAGTTCCCGCTCCCAGCAGTTCGTGCTGTCCCGTTCCTGGCACATTTTGCTCTTCCGGGGAGGACTTCGAAGATGGCGCAGAAGGTCACTGTCACCCTTGTCGATGATCTGGACGGCGGTCAGGCCGACGAAACCGTCGAGTTCGGATTGGACGGTGTGGCCTACCAGATCGACCTTTCCGCGGACAATGCTGGTGAGTTGCGGGACGCGCTGGCGAACTACGTCTCCAACGCGCGTCGCGCGGGCGGTCGCAAGAAGCCGGGTCCGCGTCCGGGTGCGGGTGGCGGGCGCGCTGCCGCCAGCGGTTCCACGAGTGCCGATCGCGAGCAGAACCAGGCCATTCGGGAATGGGCGCGCAAGCGCGGCCTGAAGGTCTCCGACCGTGGTCGTATCCCGGCGGACATCGTCGAGCAGTACCACCAGGCGAACTGACGCAGAAGCGAATTCGTTTCCGCGGCTCGCCGCACTCAGCAACGCGAGGGGCGTTTACCCGGCAAGCACCGGGTGAACGCCCCTCGTTGCGTTCGGATAACGCTATTCAACGCAAAACTCCCGAAAAGCGGGATGATCATTTCGCCGGGCTTTTCCCGTGGATCGCCCCTGCCGGTGTGACGGCGGACATCTCGCCCCGCTCTGGGCTCGATGCTTAGGTGCGCCTAACCTGACTGTCGATCGGGTGATCTGGCAGAGGGAGTGGGACGTGAGTGGCAGCCTGGCCGTCGACGGTCCACGCGCAGCTGATCAGGCCGCTGTGGGCGGTGCCCGGATGCGCGAACGCCGCCGCCGTCGGCTCATCGGCATCGCCGTCCTGCTGGCGGCCCTGCTGGTCAGCTGCGTGCTCAGCGTCGTGGTCGGCGCCAAGACCATCCCGCTGGGCGAGGTGTGGAGCGGGCTGATCGCGCCGACCGGCACCGAGAACGACCTGATCATCCGCGAGCTGCGGGTGCCGCGCACCATCGTCGGCGTGCTGGCCGGCGCTGCGCTGGGCCTGGCCGGGGCGTTGATGCAGGGCCACACCCGCAACCCGATCGCTGACCCCGGCATCCTCGGCATCACCCAGGGCGCGGCATTGGCCGTGGTCCTGGCCGTCTACACCTTCGGCGTCACGACGCTGCTCGGCTTCATCTGGTTCGGTTTCGCCGGCGCGGTGCTGGGCGCGCTGGCCGTGTTCGCGATCGGCTCGCTCGGCCGCGGCGGCCCGACCCCGGTGACCTTGGCGCTGGCCGGCACCGCGATCAGCTTCCTGCTGCAGGCGATCACCTCGGCACTGGTGCTCACCGACCAGCAGACGATGGACACCTACCGGTTCTGGAAGGTCGGTTCGATCGCGGTCAACGACCCCGCGGTGATCCCGCAGGTGCTGCCGTTCGTGCTGGTCGGGATCGTGCTGGCGCTGACCAACGCCAGCGGGCTGAACGCGCTGTCGCTCGGCGAGGACGTCGCCCGCTCGCTGGGGCACCGGGTGCAGTGGTCGCGCCGGGTCGGGATCGCCGGGATCGCGATCCTGGTCGGCAGCGCGGTCGCGATCTGCGGGCCGATCGGCTTCGTCGGGCTGATCGTGCCGCACGTGGCCAGGTTCTTCACCGGTGCCGACTACCGCTGGCTGCTGCCCTTCGCCGGGTTGCTGGGCGCCTCGCTGGTGCTGCTGGCCGACGTGCTCGGGCGCCTCGTGGCACGGCCGTCCGAGGTGCAGGTCGGGGTGATGCTGGCGATGGTCGGCGCCCCGTTCTTCATCGCGCTCGTGCGTCGCAGGAAGTTGGTGCGGTTGTGACCCAGGTGGTGGAACGACCGATCGCTGGGCGGCGTCCGGCGCGGCTCGGCCCGTTCTCCGGGGTGCTGCGCTGGCGACCGCTGCTGGCGTTGCTCGGCGGGCTGGTGCTGCTGCTGGCGGTCTTCGTGCTCAACATCGGACTCGGCGAGTACCAGATCAGCCCGGCGGAGGTGCTGCGGACGCTGGTCGGCGACGGTGACCGGGCGCAGCAGATCATCATCTGGGAACTGCGGATGCCCAGGTCGCTGACCGCGTTGCTGGTCGGCGCCGCGCTGGGCCTGTCCGGCGCGCTCATGCAGACCCTCGCCCGCAACCCGCTGGCCAGCCCGGACATGCTCGGCATCACCGCGGGCGCGGGAACCGCGGCGACCGTGGTGATCGTGCTCGGCGGCACCGCGGGCAGCCTCGCCGGAGCGCTGGCCGACTACGGCCTCCCGCTCGTCGCGCTCGCGGGCGGGCTGCTCACCGGCTTCGCGGTCTACGCGCTGTCCAACCGGCGCGGCATCGACTCCTACCGGTTGGTGCTGGTCGGCATCGGGGTCAGCGCCCTGGCGGGCAACGCCACCTACTGGCTGCTGACCGTCGGCGACGTCAACGAGGCAGGCCGGGCGCTGGTGTGGTTGACCGGCAGCCTCAACGCGCGCGGCTGGGAGCACGTGGTGCCCACGGCGATCGCGCTGGTCGTGCTGGTCCCGCTGGTCCTGGCCTGTTCGCACGCGCTCGGCGCGTTGCAGTACGACGACGACACCGTGCGCGGGCTCGGCGTGCGCACGGACCTGTCGCGCGGTGTGTTGCTGCTGGCCGCGGTGGTGCTCGCGTCGGTCGCGACAGCGGCGGCCGGGCCGATCCAGTTCGTCGCGCTGGCCACGCCGCAGATCGCGCTGCGCTTGGCGCGCTCCTCGCGCCCGCCGCTGGTGGCCTCGATGGTGTTCGGGGCCGCGCTGGTGGTCGGCGCGGACGTGATCTCGCGGACCGCGTTCGGCACCCTGGAGCTGCCGGTCGGCATCGTCACCGCGATCTTGGGTGCCCCGTACTTGATCTACCTGCTCGTCCGTCGGTACCGGGAGGTCCGAGCATGACCGCGTCCGCCACGTCCAGCGAGGAGACCGCCGCTGGCGCGTCCCGGCAGCGGCTGCACGCCACCGACCTGAAACTCGCCTACGGCGACCGGGTCATCGCCGACGGCCTGGACTTCGACGTAGTGGACGGCACGATCACCGCGGTGATCGGTCCGAACGGCTGCGGCAAGTCGACCCTGCTGCGCGCCCTCGGGCGACTGATCCAGCCGCAGCGCGGCAGCGTGCTGCTGGACGGCAAGCAGATCCACAAGATGCCGACCCGGGAAGTCGCGAAGGTGCTCGGCCTGCTGCCGCAGTCGCCGGTCGCGCCCGAGGGCTTGACCGTCGCCGACCTGGTCGCGCGCGGGAGGCACCCGCACCAGTCCTGGTACCGGCAGTGGTCCTCGGACGACGAAGCCGCCGTCGCCGAGGCGCTGGGCATGACCGGCATCAGCGACCTCGCCGACCGCGCGCTGGACGAGCTCTCCGGCGGGCAGCGGCAGCGGGCCTGGCTGTCCATGGCGCTGGCCCAGGGCACGGACCTGCTGCTGCTCGACGAGCCGACCACCTACCTCGACCTGTCCCATCAGGTGGACGTGCTGGAGCTGGTCGGCCAGCTGCACGACGAGAGCGGCCGCACCGTGGTGATGGTGCTGCACGACCTCAACCTCGCCGCCCGCTACGCCGATCGGCTGGTGGCGATGAAGGACGGCGCCGTCGTCGCCGAGGGCGATCCGGCCGACGTGCTCACCGAGCCGCTGCTGGCCGAGGTCTTCGGTCTCAACGCACGCGTGATTGCTGATCCGGTGGCGGGTACTCCAATGGTGGTGCCGATCGGCGGGCGCGGCGCCGGGAAAACCGACCGGCCCGCCTAGGGCCGCTACGCACGGCTTTCCGACGTGCGTGTTCGCGCTCAGCGGACACGTCCATCCGATCGGTCGAAAACGGGAATCCCGCAGGCCAGCGAATCGTTGGTCGGGGTGCCGGACAAGAATGTGGGCAGCAGGCCGTAGCGGGCACAGACCGCGACCGGGTGGGACTACTACAGTGGTCCTCAAGAGTGCTGAACCCGTCGTGGGCATCGGCGATGCAGGAGCCGTGTCCCGCCAACGAGACCGCCGGCGCAGCAGTCAGGGAGTGCGAATGTTCGAGAGGTTCACCGACCGCGCGAGGCGGGTGGTCGTCCTGGCCCAAGAAGAGGCCCGGATGCTCAACCACAACTACATCGGCACCGAGCACATTCTCCTGGGCTTGATCCACGAGGGTGAGGGTGTCGCCGCCAAGGCGCTGGAGTCGCTGGGGATCGCGCTGGAGGGCGTGCGCCAACAGGTCGAGGAGATCATCGGCCAGGGGCAGCAGGCCCCGAGCGGACACATCCCGTTCACCCCGCGGGCCAAGAAGGTGCTGGAGCTGTCGCTGCGCGAGGCGCTGCAGCTCGGCCACAACTACATCGGCACCGAGCACATCCTGCTCGGCCTGATCCGCGAGGGCGAGGGTGTGGCCGCCCAGGTGCTGGTCAAGCTCGGCGCGGACCTCAACCGGGTGCGCCAGCAGGTCCTGCAGCTGCTGTCCGGCTACCAGGGCAAGGAGCCTGCGGAGGCCGGCGGTCGCGGCGAGGGCACGCCGTCGTCGTCGCTGGTGCTGGACCAGTTCGGCCGCAACCTGACGCAGAGCGCGCGCGAGAACAAGCTCGACCCGGTCATCGGCCGGGAGAAGGAAATCGAGCGGATCATGCAGGTCCTCTCGCGGCGCACCAAGAACAACCCGGTGCTCATCGGTGAGGCGGGCGTCGGCAAGACCGCCGTCGTGGAGGGCCTGGCCCAGAAGGTCGTCAAGGGTGAGGTGCCCGAGACGCTGAAGGACAAGCAGCTCTACACGCTGGACCTGGGCTCGCTGGTCGCCGGTTCCCGGTACCGCGGTGACTTCGAGGAGCGCCTGAAGAAGGTGCTCAAGGAGATCAAGACCCGCGGCGACATCATCCTGTTCATCGACGAGATCCACACCCTGGTCGGCGCTGGCGCCGCCGAGGGCGCGATCGACGCGGCGAGCATCCTCAAGCCGATGCTGGCCCGCGGTGAGCTTCAGACCATCGGTGCGACCACGCTCGAGGAATACCGCAAGTACGTCGAGAAGGACCCGGCTCTGGAGCGCCGCTTCCAGCCGATCCAGGTCGGCGAGCCGTCGCTGCAGCACACTGTCGAGATCCTCAAGGGTTTGCGGGACCGCTACGAGGCGCACCACCGCGTGTCGATCACCGACTCCGCGCTGGTGGCCGCGGCCAGCCTGGCCGACCGCTACATCAACGACCGCTTCCTGCCGGACAAGGCGATCGACCTGATCGACGAGGCCGGCGCCCGGATGCGCATCCGCCGCATGACCGCGCCGCCGGACCTGCGCGAGTTCGACGAGAAGATCGCCGACGTCCGCCGCGAGAAGGAGTCCGCGATCGACGCGCAGGACTTCGAGCGGGCCGCCCGCCTGCGGGACGAGGAGAAGCAGCTCCTCGGTCAGAAGGAGGAGCGGGAGAAGCAGTGGAAGGCCGGTGACCTGGACGTCGTCGCGGAGGTCGACGACGAGCAGATCGCCGAGGTGCTGGCGAACTGGACCGGCATCCCGGTCTTCAAGCTCACCGAGGAGGAGACCACCCGTCTGCTCCGCATGGAGGAGGAGCTGCACAAGCGGATCATCGGCCAGGACGACGCGGTCAAGGCCGTGTCCCAGGCGATCCGCCGCACGCGCGCCGGCCTGAAGGACCCGAAGCGCCCGTCCGGTTCGTTCATCTTCGCCGGTCCGTCCGGTGTCGGTAAGACCGAGCTGTCCAAGGCGCTGGCGGAGTTCCTGTTCGGCGACGACGACGCGCTCGTCCAGATCGACATGGGTGAGTTCCACGACCGCTACACCGCCTCGCGGCTGTTCGGCGCCCCGCCCGGGTACGTCGGCTACGAGGAGGGTGGCCAGCTCACCGAGAAGGTCCGCCGCAAGCCGTTCTCCGTGGTCCTGTTCGACGAGATCGAGAAGGCCCACCAGGAGATCTACAACACGCTGCTGCAGGTGTTGGAGGACGGCCGCCTCACCGACGGCCAGGGCCGCACGGTGGACTTCAAGAACACGGTGCTGATCTTCACCTCGAACCTCGGCACGCAGGACATCTCCAAGGCCGTGGGTCTCGGCTTCTCCAGTGGTCAGGGCGCTGATTCCAACTACGAGCGGATGAAGTCCAAGGTCCACGAGGAGATGAAGAAGCACTTCCGGCCGGAGTTCCTCAACCGGATCGACGACGTCATCGTCTTCCACCAGCTCACCGAGCAGCAGATCATCCAGATGGTCGACCTGCTGTCGGGCCGCGTGGAGAAGGCGCTCAAGGGCAAGGACATGGCCCTGGAGCTGACCGAGAACGCGAAGAAGCTGCTGGCCAAGCGCGGGTTCGACCCGGTGCTGGGTGCGCGGCCGCTCCGCCGGACGATCCAGCGGGAGATCGAGGACAAGCTGTCCGAGAAGATCCTGTTCGGCGAGATCCAGCCGGGCCAGATCGTGATCGTGGATGTCGAGGGCTGGGACGGCGAAGGCGCCGACGACAAGGCCCACTTCACCTTCCGAGGTGAGGCGAAGCCGTCGCTGGTCCCGGACACCCCGCCGGTCGCAGTCTCGGCGAGCTCCGACGAGAAGCAGGAAGGCACGGACTCCGAGTCCGCCTGACCTTACTGCTCGAGCAGAAGGCCCCGCACCCACCAGGGAGCGGGGCCTTCCGCTTCGTTCACCCCGGATTCAGCGGAGGCGGCGGATCTCGTCTGTGGGAGCGTCCGCGGAGACTCGGGCGAACTGGACCGTCGGGGCCTGGTCCGGCTGTGCTTCGGGAGTGCGGCGGTTGTTGCGGATTCGGATCGCCACGAAGGCGATTACCGCGAGGACTGCCAGGACCAGGACTGTCTTGGAGAAGATTCCGGCGTACTCCTCGACGAGGTACCAGCTCTCGCCCAGGAGATAACCCGCGGTGACGAAGATCGTGTTCCAGATCAGGCTGCCGAGGGTGGTGAACAGGGCGAACGTGCTCAGGCGCATGCGTTCGACGCCGGCCGGTAGCGAGATGAAGCTGCGGAACAGCGGGATCATGCGGCCGAAGAACACCGCCTTGACGCCGTGCTTGGCGAACCACGCTTCGGTCTTGTCGATGTCGGAGATCTTGACCAGCGGGAGCTTCGCCGCGATGGCGCGGGTGCGGTCGCGGCCCAGCGTGGCGCCGATGCCGTAGAGCGCGAGGGCGCCGATCAGGGAGCCGAGCGTGGTCCACAGGACCGCGCTGAAGATCGTCATGTCGCCCTGGCTGGCGGTGAACCCGGCCAGCGGGAGGATCACCTCGGACGGGATCGGCGGGAACAGGTTCTCCAGCGCGACGATGGCCCCGGCGCCGGGGCCGCCGAGCACTTCCATCACGGAGATCACCCAGGCGGTGAAGCCGGTCGGTTCGGCGGAGGTGGCGGCTAGCGTCGTCAGATCCATTCGAGCGGCTCCGTGTCGGGGGCGTGGCAATAGCGGAACGGTGATCGGCAATATGTCTGCTTCGCTCCATGATTCCAGCCATTCGGCGTACTCCGACCACACGGGCGGTGATCTGCGACACCGCTGAGTCGGCTGCTTCGGGAGTCCGCGCCGTCCTCACCGCGGTTCTACGATGGCCACGCGGGATGGAGGTGGACCGACGTGGCGAGCTACGCGGCACGGCGCGGCACCCGAACCGGCGTGACGATCTGGCGCGTGCGGCCGGACGGCCCGCGGCAGCACGTCGTCCCCGACGGCGTGCTGGACTTGATGTGGTTCCGGCACCGCCTCGTCGTGGCGGGAGCCGACACCCGGGCGACGGTCGTGGAGACTCGGCCGGACGAGGTGACGTGGGGTCTCCGGCTCGCCCCGGGCGTGGCGCACGCGCTGCTGGGCGTGCCCGTTCACGAGCTGACCGACCAGCGGGTCGAGCTGTCCGAACTCGTCACCCTCCCCGAGAACCGCGCCTGGTCCTTCGAGGCCGACCCGGGCGATGCGCTCGAGCAGGTCTTCGTCGACATGTGGACGAGGGCTGTTCCCGATCGCTCCGTCCTGCGCGTCGCGGCCTCGCTGGACCGCGCAGCTCGCGACGGCTTGAGCGTGCGGGAGACGGCGGAGCTCCACGGCCTCCCAGAACGGTCGTTGCGCAGGCTCAGCAACCGGCTCTTCGGCTACGGCCCCAAGTCGCTCGTGCAGATCCACCGCTTCCAGCGCGCACTCCACCTGGCGCGATCGGGGCTGCCGCTGAGCGAGGCCGCCGCGACCGCGGGCTACGTCGATCAGGCCCACTTCAACCGCGAGGCCAAGCGGCTCGCAGGGCAGACCCCCGCCGCGCTCACCCGCATCGCGTAGCCGTGGCCGATTCGTCCAAGCCGGACCAGGCCGGCAGGTAGCAGGGTTCTCGCATGACCATCGATCTGGGCCGGGCGAGGACGTTCATGACCTCGCACGCGAGAGTTCTCGACCGGCGGCGCTTCGAAGCCGTGACCACCAGCGGCGATGCCGCTCGCCAGGCGATCATCGGCGGGCTCGACGCCTACCGGAATCCCGACGGCGGCTACGGATGGGGGCTCGAACCGGACCTCCGCGCGCCGGAGAGCCAGCCCGGAGGTGCGCTGCACGCGTTCGAAGCGCTCGCGGATGCTGAAGCAGAATCCCCGCACGCCACGGCGCTCCTCGACTGGCTGAACGCGGTGACGCTCTCCGACGGTGGCCTGCCCTTCGCGCTACCGATCAGCGACCCCGCAGCGTGCGCCCCGTTCTGGGCCCAGGCGGACCCAGCGGAGTCGTCGCTGCAGATCACCGCCGCCGTGGTGGCGCAGGCACACCGTGTCGCGCACTGGGACGAGTCCGTCCGCGATCACCCGTGGCTGGAGACGGCGACGCGGTACTGCTTCGACGCGATCCGGCGGATCGAGGAAGCCCCCTTCGCCTACG
The DNA here is from genome assembly GCF_053593195.1 of Saccharopolyspora sp. NPDC002376. Classification (NCBI taxonomy): domain Bacteria; kingdom Bacillati; phylum Actinomycetota; class Actinomycetes; order Pseudonocardiales; family Pseudonocardiaceae; genus Saccharopolyspora; species Saccharopolyspora sp. NPDC002376. The sequence continues at coordinate 15,972 of NZ_JBSFBZ010000016.1, read as the reverse complement.
TCCTCTCCTTCGCGCTCCAGCTCCTCGACATCGCCTCCGACACCCACCAGGAGGCGCGCGAGCTGCTCGACCACCTCGGGCAGTTCGTCCCGGATGACGGGGCGGTTGCCGTCGTCGGCGGAGCGGAGGGCGAGACCCTCCACCTCCTCGACTACGCGCCCGAACCCGGGCGCCCGGTCCGCGCCCTGCTCGACCCCGAAGCAGTGTCCGCGGACCTCGACCGACTGGAGCGGGGCCAGCTCCCGGACGGCGGGTGGGCGGTGGACTTCACCAGCTATTCGGACGCCGCGTCCCTGGAATGGCGCGGATGCACCACCGTCCGCGCCATCTCCGTGCTGCGCCGGAACGGACGCTGAGCCCGCCCATCTCGACTGGGAAGAGCTCTCCCACAACTTCCGAGAACAGGGAACCTCCTCGAGGGCTTGCGGATCCGAACGTCCACGGGGGTGCGGACGGGGCGCGCACGGTTCGCTGACAGGCTTGGCGAGTTGAACGACAGGAGGTCTCAGTGACCCGGACTTCGGCCGAGCTGGAAGAAGAGCAGCTGGAACGGCGCAAGCCCGGTGGCGGGGTGATCACCGCGCTGCTGGCCCTGGCAAGCCTCGGATTCCTCGCCTGGGCAGCGCTGCCGCTGGCCGGGATGGAGTTCGACCGCTACACCGTGGCGCTGGTGGCGCTGACCCCGTACGCGCTGCTGACCGGCGCGGTGATCGCGCTGTTCGCGCTCCTGCTGCGCCGCTGGTTGACGCTGCTGATCGTCGGTCTGGTGACGGTGATGCTGGCGTTCTCCGTCGTGCCGCGGGCCATTTCGAGTGCGACGCCGGCGCAGGGCGGCGTTGCGCTGCGCGTGCTGTCGATCAACGCCTACTTCGGTCAGGCGGACGCGGCGGCGATCGTGGATCTGGTGCGGCAGCACGAGGTCGACGTGCTCAGCATGCAGGAACTCACCCCGGAGCTGGTCGACCGGCTCGACGCCGCGGGGCTGGCAGAGGAACTGCCGCACCGGGTGTTCCACGCGGGCCCGATGGCGGACGGTTCCGGGATCGCTGCGCGCTACCCGCTGCGCGAACTGGACCTGCTGCCGAAGTCGACGCTCGCCCAGCCGACGGCGCTGCTGCAACGGCCGGGCAGCCCGCCGGTCGAGATCGTCTCGGTGCACCCGCTGTACCCGATGGGGCGCGACACCTACGACGTGTGGCGGCGGGAGCTGATCGACCTGGGCCAGCTGCAGCTGACCGGCACGCCCCGCGTGCTCGCGGGCGACTTCAACGCGACGCTCGACCACGTCCGGCTCGGCGACCTGATCGGCCGTGGCTACACCGACGCCGCTGCGGCCACCGGCTCGGGCCTGCACGCCACCTGGCCGGCGGGCTGGTTCCCGCCGCCGGTGGCGATCGACCACGTCCTCACCACGCCGGAGATCGCTCCGCAGTCCTTCGACGTCTTCCCGGTGAGCGGCGCCGACCACCGCGCGATCCTCGCGACCCTCGTCGTCAATTGAGCCCGTGAGTCCTTTGGGCTGCTCCAGCGGCCCAAAGGACTCACAGCTGGTCACTTCTCCGGGTAGGACTCCTGGACCAGCTCGAACTCCAGCAGGCTGGAGCCGGAGGCGACCGGGTTCTTCGCCTCGCCGGCGTGCGCGGCCTTCGCCGGGCCCGACGCCCAAGCCTGGAACGCCTCCTCGGATTCCCACTTCGTGTAGACGAAGTAGCGGTTGTCGCCCTTCACCGGACGCAGCAGCTCGAACCCGAGGAAGCCCGGAGCGCTGTCCACCGAACCGTGCCGAGAAGCGAACCGCTTCTCCAGCTCCGGACCAGCACCTTCGGGAACCTCGATCGCATTGATCTTCACAACAGCCATGTAGCCAGCCTACGAGCCCAACAGGGTGATCGGCGACCTCGCGCTACAGCTCGATCTGGGGGTGCAGGCGGGCCACCGACCAGGTGCGTTGGCGTTGGACGACCAGGGTGGTCAGGAGCAGGAAGATCACCAGGAATCCGCCGAGCACCACGGCGTCCTTCAGCAGGTTCTGCATCTCGCCGCCTGAGATCGTCACGCGCAGCCCGTCGACCAGGTAGCTCATCGGCAGGAACGGGTGCACCGCCTGGAACGGCACCGGCGCGGTCTCCATCGGGTACAGGCCGCCGGAGGCGGTGAGCTGGATGATCAGCAGCACCAGCGACAGCAGGTTGCCGACCGCGCCCAGCGAGGTGCGCAGGAAGTGGTCGATCGCCACGAACGCGAGCGCGGCCAATGAGATCAGCCCGAGCGTCCACCCCAGGTGCACCGGATCCAGCCCGAGCCCGAAGTCGACCACTGCGTACAGCACGAACCCGCCGATCACGCCCAACCCGGCGGCGGGCAGGAACCCGGCCAGCGCGATCGTCCACGCGTTCACCCGGTCCGCCATTGCCCGCTGGTTCACCGGCTTGAGCAGCAGGTACGCGAACAGGCCGAACACCCACAGCGCGATCGCGAAGAAGAACGGCGCCAGCCCGCGCCCGTAGACGTGCGCCGGGTTGATGTTCTCGTCGTGGATCTCGGTCGGCGAACCCAGCACGTCGGCGGCCTGAGCGACCTCGGTCGGGTTGGTCGGCGGGATCTTGCCCAGTGTGTCGTCGACCAGCCCCTGCAAGGACTTGGCGCCGTCGTTGAGCTGCCCGGCGCCGGTGCGCAGCACGCCGCTGCTCGCGACCAGTGTGTTCAGCCCGTTGGTGACGCCGTTGGTGCCACCGGACAGCTCCGACGTGCCCGCGCGCAGCGTGTCGGCCGGTGCGGTGATCGCGCGGACCTTGCTCTGCAGTGGGCCGAGGTTGTTCTGCAGCTCGAGCGCCTGCTGATTGGCGTCCTGCGCGGTCGTCAGCGCCTTCTTCGCATCGCCGTCGGCAGTGGACGCGGAGTCGGCGATTTTGCGGGAGGTGTCCAATGCGCGCTGGTAGACGGGGTCCTGCGAGAGGTCGGGGTGCCGCTGGCCGAGTTCCTCGACGGCCGCGCGCCCCTCGCTGGCCCGCTGCCTGAGGAACCCAGTGGTGGTCTTGATCGCGCTCAGGCTGCTGACCGCGGTGTTGCTCGCTTTGACCAGCGCGTTCACCGTTCCGGGCAGCTGCTCGGCGGTGAAGTCGGTGACGGCGTTGAGCTGCTGGTCCAGCTGGGCGCTGGCGTCCGCGATGCTCTGCACACCGCGCGCGATCTCGCCGGTCCCGTCCCGCACGCCGCCGAGGCCGGTGGTCAGCGCGTCCGTGCCCTGCTTGCTCAGCTCGGTGCCCTCGACCAGCTGCTTGGACGCCTCCGACGCCAGCTGCAGCTTCTCCCGCGCCTGATCCAGCTCGCCGTAGAGCGTGCGGGCGTAGGTGGTGTGCGCGGCGGCGTTGATCTGGTTCTGCAGCTCGGTCTTCACCGTGTCGGCCATGATCCCGACGATGAAGCCGTTCGCGTCGTTCTTGACGATGTTGAGCCTGGCCCGCTGCGGGTTGCGGTCCGCGGCGGTGGCCAGCTTGGCGCTGAAGTCCGCAGGCACCTCGATGGTGAAGTAGTAGGTGCCCTCCACCAGGCCGCGCCGGGCGTCGGCGGAGTCCACGAAGTGCCAGTCGAAGGTGTCGGTCGCCTTGATCTGCTGGACGAACTGCTCACCGGCGTTGATGCGCTCGCCGCGGCTGTCCACCGGCTGGTCGGAGTTCACCACCGCGACCGGGACCCGCCCCAACTTGCCATAGGGATCCCAGTTCGACCACAGGTACAGCGAGCCGTACAGCAGGGGGACCAGCACCAGCACCAGCGGAACCAGGCGGCGCAGCGGTCCGCGGAAGCGCCGCAGCTCCAGCCAGGCCAGGTTGAACGCTTTCACGGCGTGTCCTCCTCCAGCAGGTCGAAAATATCGGTGGGCAATTCCTCCAGCTCGAGCGCGGGGAGGTGGATCACCTCGACGTCCCCGGACGGTGCGTCGGTGGCGCTGGCCAGCACGGTCATCCCGGTCTGCGTCACCTCGTGCAGCGCGGCCCACACCTGCGCCCGCGACGCCATCGGCAGACCGACGTCGACGTCGTCGACGAGGATCCCGGCGGGCAAGGACGCGATCGTGAGCGCGATCGCGAGCAGTAGCTGATCGGCGGCGTGCAGTTCGCCGACCAGCGCGGATCGATCGGGGGCGAGTCCGACGAGGGAGAGCGCGGCGTCGATGTCGCGGTTGGGCGCACCGCTGATCAGATGGCGCTCCCGGATCGCCTCGCGCACCCGGTGCTGCTCCTCGAGCTCGTAGCCCGGCCGCAGCCGTGCCGGGCGGATCAGCTGCCGCACCGCTTTGGCCTGCGCGGGCAGCACGTGTCCGGAGACGTCGAGGTACCCGGTGATCAGGGGGAGACGACCGGACAGCGCGAGCAGCAACGAGGTCCGTCCGGTTCCTCCGGGACCGGCGACCACGGCGAGGGATCCGGAGGAGACCTCGAGGTCGAGGTTGGCGAACACGACGCCTTTCGGCCCCTTGGCGGCGATCCCGCGGCCGAGGATGCTCACGCCGTCGACATTCATGCGTCCTCCTGCCGTGCGCGGACTGCTGATCACAAAAATGGCGCCTCGCCCACCACTCGGCAACTCGTGATCGGCAACGATGTCCACTATGGACCAGATCTCCGCCGCTCCCAGGCGGACACGCGATTTCAATGGAACTCAGACGTGCGATTCCCCGCGGAAGTCCTCCACAGTCAGTACGACCTGTCCGCAGGTGTCGGCATGTCGTGATCCCGACACGCCGACGGGTCACAGTTTCAATTGAAACTGTGACCCGTCGTGGGTGGGTTTTGCAGTTTCAATTGAAACTGTGGTTCCGGGGTCAGCGGGTGAGGACGGTTTCGGTGTCTCCGGTGCGGGTGTCGACGATGGCGACTTCGCTGATCGCGGCGCGCACCGCCTCCGGAGGTTGCAGGGTGCGGAAGCCCGTGGCGAGTTGGTCTTCGGTGAGGCCCTGGGCGAGGGTGCAGTGCGGGATCCAGCCGCCCGGGAAGTAGTAGGCCGAGGGGTTCTGGACCCGGCCGGCCAGGGCGTCGTGGACCGCGGAGTGCACCGCGAGCAGCTCGGCGTCCACCACCGCACCCAGCAGCAGCGTCCGGTCCTCGCCGGGGAACGTGCCGAGGGTGTGCAGCCAGAGGTCCGGGATGGACAGCAGGTCCAGTTCCGCGCGGACCGCCTTGCGCGCGGCGGGCGGGATGCTTCCGGCTGCCGCCAGTGTCACGTGCGGGCGGTGCTTGCCGTTCGGGCTCGGCACGCCCGCGGCGTCCAGCCGCTGCCACAGGCCGCGGATCTCCGACTCCGTGCTGTCGTCGAAGAAGAACACCAGCGCGTGCGCCATCAGTGCTCTCCCGGCAGCGCGAAGCGGCCGTCGTCGGTCTGCTCGACGAGCCCGTCCACCAGCAGCGAGTCCAGGCAGCGGTCGCGCTGCCCGGCGTCCGACCACACCGCGTCCAGCTGCTCGCGCTGCACCGGACCAGTCGATCCGCGCAGCACGTCGAGCAGCTTGCCGCGCACCTGGCGGTCGGTGCCCGCGAACTTCTGCACCTTCTTCGGCGGGCCCGCGTAGGCCGGCCGCCCGGCGTGCTGCCAGGCGCAGTCGTGCGCGATCGGGCACGACTCGCACAGCGGCGAGCGCACCGTGCACACCACCTGTCCGAGCTCCATCAGAGCCGCGGAGAGCTGTGCAGCGGACGCATCATCGTCGGGGAGGAGGGCGTCGACGTCGTCGAGATCGCGCTTGGTCGACGGAGGGCCCGCGTCACCGGCGCCGTGCACGGCTCGCGCCACCACGCGCCGGACGTTCGTGTCGACCACCGGAGCGCGCTTGCCGTAGGCGAAGGCCGCCACCGCACGCGCGGTGTAGGCGCCGATGCCCGGCAGGGCCAGCAGGGTGTCGACGTCCGAGGGCACGACGTCGCCGTGCTCGACCGCGATGATCCCGGCGGCTTCGTGCAGGCGCAGCGCACGGCGCGGGTAGCCCAGCTTGCCCCAGGCGCGCACGACCTCGCCCTGCGGTTCGGCGGCCAGGTCGGAGGGGAGCGGCCAGCGGCGCATCCACTCCTCCCAGATCGGCTGGACCCGGTTGACCGGCGTCTGCTGCAGCATCGTCTCGCTGACCAGCACGCCCCATCCCGTGATGCCGGGAGCGCGCCACGGCAGCGGTCGGGCGGTGGCGGCGAACCAGTCGATCAGCTCGATCGGGTTCAGCGGCGGGGCAACGGGGTTCGCGGCGGAGGTCTTCATGGCACGGCCGATCCTGCCAGGCCCCCGGATCCGGTGAAAAGCCACGCCCAGCCAACCACGCTCTCACTCGGCCGGGTGACGACGTTGGAAGGGAAGATTTGACGAGCTGCACCTTATTGGGCGATCGACGATAGGACTGTTTGGAGTAGTCATCGCGCTACTGTCGGTCTGTGCTTGATCCGAACGGGCCGTTGTCGCCTGCGGTGTACTGGCGTCGCCGCGCGGTGGCGATCGCCGCTGCCCTGCTCGCGTTCGTCCTGCTCGTCTGGGGAGCGATAGCGCTCCTGGGCGGTTCGGAACCCCGGCCGCAGGCGGCACCGCCGCCGGTCGCGATAGCCGCGGACGAACCGCCGCCGCAGTGCCCGGACGACGCGATCCGGGTGGTCGCGGAACTGCCCCGTCCGGAGTTCAAGGCCGGCGACCGGGTCCCGATGAGCATCGTGATCACCAACGCGGGCGACCGGCCGTGCGTGCGCGACACCAACCGCACGCTGCGCGAGCTGACCGTGACCTCCCAGGCCGGCAAGCACGTGTGGTCCAGCAACGACTGCTACGCCGAGTCGACCAACGAGCAGCCGCTGCTCCAGCCAGGCCAGTCGGTCCGCAACGACGTCGAGTGGTCCGGCCTGACGTCCACCCAGGACTGCGCCCCCGATCAGCCCAAGGCGCCGGAGGGTCAGTACCAGGTGGTGGCCAAGCTCGCGTCCCTCAACAGCGCCCCGGCCGAGTTCCGTCTGACTCCCTGAGTCTCGGGAGTTCCCAACTTCAGGGAAATTCAGGAGCGTCAGGCGAACGGATCCACAATGGACGATTCGGCCAGGCGGGAGAGACCTTCGCGCGCCATGCGAGCTTGCGCGTCGCTGACGCCGCACACCTCGCGAAGTTCCTCCACCGTCGCGGCGAGAAGTCGTTGCAGAGATCCGAAGTGCCCCACCAGCTGGTGGCGAGCCGTTGCGGGCAAGCGAGGAATCCTGGCCAGGAGGCGGTAGCCGCGCGGGCTCAGATGCTGGTCCAGCGCTTCCGGCGTGTCCGGATATCCGAAGGCCCCGGCGATCGCCGTCAGGTCCAGCAGCTCGGTCGCAGCGAGCTTGCGCAGAGCCCTCTTCACCTGCTCCGACGTCGGCATCGCACCGCTGGTCGGCAGGTACTCGTGCACGATCAGCTCGCGGTCCAGATCGACGCCGTCGCGCGTGCCGTGCTTGGTGCGGGCATCGCGCAGCGGGCCGACCAGCTCGTCGAGCTGCAGCTCGATCAACCGACCGTCGCCGCCGAGCTCGACCACGTCGCCCTCGATCTCGTCGGCGATCCGCCGCACCATCTCCATGCGCTGCACGACGGTCATCGCGTCCCGAAGCGTCACGTAGTCCTCGATCTCCAGCGCCGACAGCGCCTGCGCGACCTCGGCCAGGCGCGCGGTGTAGCGCTCCAGCGTGGACAGGGCCTGGTTGGCGCGGGACAGGATCTCCGGCGATCCGATCAGCACGTGCCGGTGGCCCTGCGTGTAGACGCTGATGATGCTCATCGACTGGCTGACCGACACCGCCGGGTAGCCGGTCTGGATCGCGGTGCGCTCCGCCGTGCGGTGGCGGGTGCCGGACTCGTCGGTGGGCGTGCTCGCGTCGGGTACCAGGTGCACGTTCGCGCGCATGATCCGCCGCGCGTCGGTGGACAGCACCACCGCGCCGTCCATTTTGGACAGTTCGCGCAGCCGGGTGGCGCTGAACTCGATGTCCAGGTGGAAACCGCCGTCGCAGAGCGCTTCCACGGCCGGGTCGTAGCCGAGCACGATCAGCCCGCCCGTGCGGCCGCGCAGGATGCGCTCCAGGCCGTCGCGCAGGTCGGTGCCGGGAGCTAGCCGGGCCAGCGTGGCGCGCAGCGCCTCGTGGCTCATCGTCACCTCACGATCTTGAGCGCGTCGCCGATGTTCGACACGACCGTGGCCCGCACGCCCTTGGGCAGCGGACCCGAGTCCGGGGGCACCAGGGCACGGTCGAAGCCGAGCCGCGCGGCCTCGGCCAGCCGCCGCCCGACCCCGTTGACCCGGCGGATCTCGCCCGCCAGGCCCACCTCGCCGACCACGACCAGGTTCGGCGGCAGCGGTTTGCTCTTGCGCGAGGAGGCGATCGCCATCGCCACCGCGAGATCCGCGGCGGGTTCGCTGACCTTCTGCCCGCCGACCGTCGCGGCGAACACGTCGTACTCGCCGGTGGGGATCTTGCCGTGCTTGCCCAGCACGGCCAGCGTCATCGACACCCGCGCCGAGTCCAGCCCGCTGACCGACCGCCTCGGCATCGCCATCTGGGTCTGCATCAGCAGCGCCTGGACCTCCACCAGCAGCGGCCGCTTGCCCTCGACCATGACGGTCACCGCGGTGCCGTCGACCACCGACTCCTGCCGGTTGATGAACAACCCGGACGGGTCGGGCACCTCGGCGATGCCGTCGTCGCGCTGCTCGAAGCAGCCGACCTCGTCGGCGGGGCCGAACCGGTTCTTCACGCCGCGCAGCATCCGCAGCGCCGAGTGCCGGTCGCCCTCGAAGTGCAGCACCACGTCGACCAAGTGCTCGAGCACGCGCGGGCCGGCCACCGCGCCGTCCTTCGTGACGTGCCCGACCAGCACCACCGGCAGCCCGCGCTCCTTGGCCAGCGCCACCAGTGCGGTGGTGACCGCCCGGACCTGGGTGACGCCCCCGGGCGTGCCCTCGGCATCCGGGGACTGCACGGTCTGCACCGAGTCGACGATCAGCAGCCCGGGCCGCACGGCGTCGACGTGCCCGAGCACGGCGGACAGGTCGCTTTCCGCGCCGAGGAACAGCTGCGGGTGCACCGAATCCGTCCGCTCCGCGCGAAGACGCACCTGACCTGCGGATTCCTCGCCCGTGACGTACAGCGACGGGCCGCGAGCGGAGTTGGTGGCCCAGCGGTGGGCAACCTCCAGCAGGAGTGTGGACTTGCCCACACCCGGCTCGCCGGCCAGCAGCACGACCGCGCCGGGCACGATGCCGCCGCCGAGCACCCGGTCCAGCTCTCCGATACCGGTGGACACCGCGCGGGCCGAGTCCAGGTCGACCTCGGCGATCGGCCGCGCCGGGGTGGCCGGAGCACCGGCGCTGACCTTGGCCAACGCGGGTCTGGCCGGGGCGGCTTCCTCGACGGTGCCCCACGCCTGGCAGCTCGGGCAGCGCCCGACCCACTTGGCGACCTCGTGGCCGCAGTCGGCGCAGCGGTAAGCAGGGCGAGCGGCTTTGGCGTTCTTCGGCGGCACGAGGCCGAGGCTATCCGTCTACGCAGGCGCCGCGCCCGCGCGCCCTTCTAGCGGAAATGCGAATCGGGCCGCCCGCATCAGCGGACGGCCCGATTCGGTGAAGCTTGGAGTCAGTGCTCGCCACCGTGGTCCGGGCGTGCCGAGTGGTCGGTGCCGATCGGGACCTGGACGGTCACCTGGCCGGCGTTCTCGAACACGAAGGTCACCGGGACGGTCACACCAGCGGTGATGTCCTGCTTGAACCCGTTCAGCGTGATCTCGACCCGGCGCTCACCGCTGGTCTTGGTCAGCTCCGGGGAAGCGCCGACGGCGTGCAGCGCGGTGTAGCTCGGCAGCTCGGTGATGCCACTGACGGTGGCCGGCGCCGTGGTGTACGGGCTGGTGACCTCGACGAGCTTGTCGGCCGGGCCCTCGTTGGCCAGCACGACCTCGAGCGGGGCGGACGAACCGGCCGGGTACGACGTGCCAGCGGTCGGGAAGGTGAACATCGCATTGCGAACGGAGACCTGCTGGGCCTGGCCGTTGCCGCCGTTCACGGCGGCGACCTGCGTGTCGGTCTCGGTCACCTGACCGGCGCTGCACCCACCGAGGGCGACGATGGCGCCGATCCCGAGTGCGGCCGGAATCAACCGCAGGCGGAGGGCCTTGTGGTGCTGAGAGCGGCTCACGGTTGCAGCGTCCTTCCTGATTGCCGGACAACCACGTGGAGCTTAATGCCCCGTCCCCCGCAGGGGTGGCTCAGGGTCTTGCCGAGCTACGCATCGAGGGGCGCCGAGGCGCCGAACATTCGCTCGACATAGGTGTCCACTGTGGACGTTTTCAGTGGGCCGAAAGGTTCTTCCTTGCACGTTCGGGTGCCCTTTGTCAACCCCAGTCCATGGCTTGACCTGCGATTACGGCTGGTGGGCCGTCGAAGGCGAGTTGCCCGGCGTGGTAAAGTGGGCATAGCGAAAGGGGCAGAGGACACATGGTTTTCAAGGTCGGAGAGACCGTCGTCTACCCGCATCACGGTGCCGCGCTCATCGAAGCAATTGAGACTCGTGTGATCAAGGGCGAGGAGAAGCAGTACCTCGTCCTCAAGGTCGCGCAGGGCGACCTGACCGTGCGCGTTCCCGCGGACAACGCCGAGATCGTCGGTGTCCGGGACGTGGTCGGCCAGGAAGGTCTCGATCGAGTCTTCGACGTGCTGCGAGCCCCGCACACCGAAGAGCCGACGAACTGGTCTCGACGGTACAAGGCCAACCTGGAGAAGCTCGCCTCCGGCGATGTGAACAAGGTGGCCGAAGTGGTGCGCGACCTCTGGCGACGCGAGAAGGATCGTGGCCTGTCCGCAGGCGAGAAGCGAATGCTGGCGAAGGCCCGTCAGATCCTGGTGAGCGAGCTCGCGCTGGCTGAGGGCACTGACGAGGGCAAAGCGGAAACGCTTTTGGACGAAGTCCTCGCCACCGCGGTTTGATCATCGGAAACGATCGAGCGTGAGTGTTGTCGCGCTGGTCCCCGCGGCTGGTCGTGGGGTGCGCTTGGGGTTGGGGATGCCCAAGGCGCTGGTTCCGGTGAACGGTGAATCGTTGTTGTTGCGCGCGGTCCGCGGCCTGTTGGTCGCGGGCTGCGTGCAGCACGTCGTCGTAGCGGCCCCGCCCGACCAGGTCGAGCTGGTGGCCGCGGAATTGGCCGAGCTCCCGGCCGCGCACGTGGTGCCCGGGGGAGCGGAGCGAACTGATTCGGTGCGCATCGCGCTCGACGCCGTCGAGCAGGTCGCGCCGGACGCACGGGTCGTCCTGGTGCACGACGCCGCGCGCGCCTTCACGCCGTCTTCGGTGATCCAGGACGTCGTGCGCGCGGTCGAAGAGGGTGCTCCGGCGGTGATCCCGGTACTGCCGGTCTCGGACACGATCAAGCAGGTCGACGAGGCCGGTGATGTCGTGTCGACCGTGGATCGGTCCAAGCTCCGAGCGGTCCAGACCCCGCAGGGTTTCGCCATCGACGTGCTGCGCGAGGCGTATGCGGCCGCGGGCGACATCGCCACGGACGACGCTGGGCTCGTGGAGCGGATCGGCGGCAAGGTGCGGACCGTGGCCGGTCACCCGAACGCTCTGAAGATCACCACGGCGTTCGACCTGGCCATCGCTGAATCGGTGCTGGTCGAGGGCGCGCCGCAGAACACTGGAGAACTCGCGTGACCGAGCTGCTTCCCCGCGTCGGACAGGGCGTCGACGTCCACCCCGTGGAATCCGGCCGCGACTGCTGGGTCGCCGGCCTGCTCTGGGAGGGCGCGGACGGCTGCGCCGGTCACTCCGACGGCGACGTCGCCTCGCACGCGCTGTGCGACGCGCTGCTGTCGGCGGCCGGGCTGGGCGACCTCGGAGCCGTGTTCGGCACCGACGACGACCGCTGGGCCGGTGCGCACGGCGTCGACTTCCTGGCCGAGGTCCGGGACCGCGTCGCAGCGGCCGGTTTCCGCATCGGTAATGCGACGGTGCAGGTCATCGGCAACGCGCCGCGCATTGGCAAGCGCCGCGGAGAGGCTCAGCAGGTGCTTTCGGAAGCGATCGGAGCGCCGGTGTCGGTTTCCGGCACCACCTCCGACGGCCTCGGCCTTACCGGACGCGGCGAAGGCATCGCCGCCATCGCGACCGCACTCGTCTTTCCCGCAGCCTGAACCGAGGCCCGAGTAACGGGCGGGTAGCTGGGGTTACGGGCTGGCAGAGTCGGGGAAAATTCAGGGGCCGGGGTCTTAACGTCGGGGCCGGTGCGCGCGATATTCGAAGCATGGAGATCGAGCGGAACCGGTGGATGCGTCGGCTGCTCGTTGTGCAGCCGGTGGTGGTGTGGCCAGTGTCGTTCGTGCTGTGGTCCGGGGGCGGCGGACTCGGCTTGGCGCTGGCAGTGGTCCTGTTGTGGATGAGCGCGGCGATCTGCGTCGCGGGCATCGTCGTCCCGATGCGTGGTCAGCAGAGCCCTCGCTGCTGACCGTTCCCGGAATTCGGCGCCGTTCCCGGTGGTGCTGAGTCGTGCCCTGGTCTCGGGCAGTTTTAGGCAAAGCTGACCAGGGCATTCCGGGCACCTGCAGTCCAGGGAACGTCTGAGGTTCCGCTACCCGCACCGCCACGCAATACGAGTTCAAAAACAGGTTTTAGGCAAAACTGGCAATTCAACGCGGGTGGCTGGGCGGGTGAGCTTGGCCGCATGTCGGTGCTGGGGGGGTTCGGCGTGCTTACCTTGGGGCTCGTGACTCTGCGCGCGGTGCTCTTCGACTTCTCCGGCACGCTGTTCCGGCTTGAGGAAGATCCGTCCTGGTACGCCGATCTCACCGATGCCGACGGCGCCCCGTTCGACCTGGCCACCCAGGCCGAGATCATGCGGCGGATGACCGCGCCGACTACGCAGGTCGTCGAGCTCGGCGCCGAGTACCAGCACGCGTGGGACAACCGCGACCTCGACCCCGAGCTGCACCGCAAGGTCTACGTGGAGGTGCTGCGCAGCTCCGGCGTGCACGACGGTCAGGCCGAGGCGTTCTACAAGCGCGTGATCGATCCTGATTGCTGGACCGAGTACCCGGACGCCGCCGAGACGATGCGCCGGCTGCACGAGTCCGGGGTGAAGATCGGCGTGATCAGCAACATCGCCTTCGACATCCGTCCCGCTTTCGAGCGGATCGACATCGCCCGATACGTGGACGAGTTCCTGCTGTCCTACCTCGAAGGCGTGATCAAGCCGGACGCGAAGATCTTCCTGCGCGCCTGCGAACGCCTCGGTGTGGCGCCGGAGGAGGCGCTGATGGTCGGCGACAGCGAGGAAGCCGACGGTGCTGCTGAGGCGGTCGGTTGCCAGGTAGCGATCGTCGAACCGGAGCCCACCGCGCAGCGTCCGGACGCGCTGCTGGCGGCTGTTGGCGATCTGCTGCGCTGACCGTCATTACGGCCTTGACGTGACCGCCCCTGTCGTGATTGGGCGCGGACTGACCCCCGTACCATCGGGGTTGTGAGCCTGCACCTGCATGACACCGCGACCCGAACGACGCGCGAATTCCACCCGCGCTGCGACGGAGTGGCGTCGATCTATGTCTGTGGTGCCACCGTGCAGGGCGTCCCCCACGTCGGCCACGTCCGCAGCGGCCTGAACTTCGACGTGCTCCGCCGATGGTTGCAGCACCACGGCTACGACGCGCGCCTGGTCCGCAACGTCACCGACATCGACGACAAGATCCTCACCAAGGCGGCCGAGGCCGGTCGGCCCTGGTGGGAGTGGGCCGCCACGCACGAGCGCGCCTTCGAGCGGGCCTACGACCAGCTCGGCTGCCTGCCGCCGTCGGTGCTGCCCCGCGCGACCGGGCACGTCACGCAAATGGTCGACCTCATCCAGCGCCTGATGGACAAGGGCCACGCCTACGCCGCGGGCGGCGACGTCTACTTCTCCGTCGACTCCTACGCCGACCAGTACGGCAAGCTGTCCGGGCAGCGCCTCGACGAGGTGCAGCAGGGCGAGACGCTGGCCAGCGGCAAGCGCGACCCGCGCGACTTCACGCTGTGGAAGGCCGCCAAGCCGGGCGAGCCGAGCTGGCCGACGCCGTGGGGCAACGGCCGGCCGGGCTGGCACCTGGAGTGCTCGGCGATGGCCACCTTCTACCTGGGCAGCGAGTTCGACATCCACGGCGGCGGGCTGGACCTGGTCTTCCCGCACCACGAGAACGAGATGGCGCAGGCCAACGCGGCCGGTGACGGTTTCGCGCGGTACTGGATGCACAACGCCTGGGTGACGATGAGCGGCGAGAAGATGTCGAAGTCGCTCGGCAACGTGCTGTCCATCCCGGAGGTGCTGAAGCGGGCCCGGGCGGCCGAGCTGCGGTACTACCTGGTCACCCCGCACTACCGGTCGACCCTCGAGTTCTCCGAGGTCGGGCTGGCCGAGGCGGTGGCCACCTACCGCCGCATCGAGTCGTTCGTGCGGCGGGTCGGGCAGCGCGCCGGTGCCGTCGGGCACGGTGCGGTGTGCGCGGAGTTCGCCGCGGCGATGGACGACGACCTGTCGACGCCGCAGGCGATCGCGGCCGTGCACAACGTGGTCCGCGAGGGCAACGCAGCACTGGACCGCGGTGACGACGAGGCGGCCCGCGGCGCTGCGGCGTCGGTGCGGGCGATGACCGATGTGCTCGGGCTGGACCCGCTGTCCGAGCAGTGGGCCGAGGACTCCGGCGCGGACGATGCCGCGCAGCGCGCACTCGGCGACCTGATCGAGGCCATGCTGGAGCAGCGCAAGCAGGCCCGCGCGGAGCGCGACTTCGCCACCGCCGACCTGTTGCGCGACCGGTTGCAGGCCAGCGGGATTGCCGTCGAGGACACCCCCGACGGTCCGATGTGGACATTGAAAGACGGGTAACACGTGGCTGGCAACGACAAGCGCCGCGGCGGCATGCGCAAGACCAACAAGAAGGGCATGGTCGTCGGATCCGGCGGGCAGCGACGCAGGGGTCTGAAGGGCAAGGGCCCGACACCGAAGGCGGAGGAGCGCGTCAGCCACCCCGCGAAGAAGCGTGCTGACCAGCGCGCGAAGGCCGACCAGCAGCGCGCGAAGCGCCAGGCGGTCGCGGATTCGCAGCCCGAGCTGGTGTGCGGGCGGAACCCGGTGGTGGAGTGCATCCGCGCCGGTGTGCCCGCGAGCGGGCTGTACGTCGCGCAGGGCATCGAGATCGATGACCGGGTGAACGAAGCGGTCCGCGAGGCGAAGTCGCGCGGCATCTCGGTGGTCGACATCCCGCGCTTCGAGCTGGACCGGATGACGAACAACGCGATGCACCAGGGCCTCGCGCTGCAGGTGCCGCAGTACAAGTACGCGCACCCGGAGGACGTGCTGAAGGCGGCGCACGACTCCGGCATGCCGCCGCTGATCGTGGCGCTCGACGGTGTCACCGACCCGCGCAACCTCGGCGCGGTCATCCGCTCGGCGGCGGCCTTCGGCGCGCACGGCGTGATCGTGCCGCAGCGCCGCAGCGCTGGGATCACGGCCGTGGCCTGGCGAACCAGCGCGGGCACGGCGGCCAAGCTGCCGGTGGCCAAGGCGGTCAACCTGACCCGCACGCTCAAGGACCTCAAGAGCGAGGGCCTGATGGTGATTGGCCTCGACGCCGACGCTGACGTGACCTCGGACGAGCTGGAACTGGCGACCGGGCCGCTGGTCGTCGTCGTGGGCTCCGAGGGCCGCGGTCTGTCCCGCCTGGTCCGCGAGACCTGCGATCAGACGGTCTCGATCCCGATGGCCGGTGGCGTCGAATCCCTCAACGCCTCGGTTGCAGCCGGCGTGGTCCTCTCCGAGGTCGCCCGCCGCCGCCGAACTCGCTGACGACGTCCAGTCTTCCGACCTGACGCGATTTCATTGAGGTTTTTCCAGGCTCGTTTTGCGTGGCGGTGCGGGTGGCGGAACCTCAGGCGCCGCCTGGCTGCGGGATCCCGTTTTTATGTATGCCAA